>NZ_JAJLOZ010000026.1:0-52588 GCF_025548615.1 Arthrobacter sp. A2-55
CCGCTACGCCACCACGCTCGACTCCGGGCACATTGTCACCGTCGACTGGGTGATGCCATATGCGCACCGCGTCAGCGACGGCGGCGAAGTCCGGCCCATCCGTGTCACCGTTGAACGGTCTGGCAAGGACACGAAGCGCATGAGCCCGAAGATCCAGGCAGAAATCGACACCCTCGTTGAGAGAATCGTGAAGCGGGAAAACCAGGCCATGGCCCGCAGTGGAATTTCCCCGATTCACGTCGCGGACCTCGCCCGTTACCGGGACGAATTCGGGTACGGGCAAGTCCCCCTCCCCCGGCTGGTGGAGTCCCTGCACCTGGAGAGGGAGTATGGCCTGGCCATGACGGCCGCATGGGCCATCGCCGAGGACTACATCCCGCGTGACCAGCATGAGGAAGCCCTGGACTTTGTTCGCCGGGAGGTCACCGACCTGGAATCCAAGCTGGAGGACGCTGAAGGCGCGGTGGCCGAAATCGACGAGGAAGCCATGAAAAGGGCTGAACTCATTACCGAGGCCGTCGAGGGCCTTCGCATCCATGGCAGGACGCTGCTGGAGTTCAGGCCCGGCAATTCTACCGTCGAGCAAGTCATCGACTACCTGGAAGAGGTGGCGGCATGAACGAAGCCATCAGGGCGGCCAAGGCCATTTTGGCGAAGGTCCGCTTCGACGACGCAACGACGACGGCCAGGGGCCGGCGGGCCCACGCACGGGTGGTGGCCACCATTGAAGCGGCCGAACAGCTGGCGGGCATTGAAACGCAGCTGCGCATTGCCAACCTGGTCGCCTTATCCGGGCTTGGAGGTGACGCAGCTTTGAAAGCCCGGGCGGAGGCTGAGGAGCTGATATGGCCAGCACAGGTCGATCACAAGGCAGCCTAGCGCCGCACACATGGGGTGTATGAACGCTTCGACCGCCCCATCACCATCCACCCAGCCACCTGTGTACCTGCAGGCCATCCCCCATCAGAACGGCTCGCTGGTTCATGCGTTGGCGGACCAGCCCTCCACGCGCGCCCGGATGCAGCTGGGCAATCTTGTGCTGTACGGACGGGCTCTCTGCGGCGCCCAGGGTCATAGCGGCTGGCGCCTCCAGGGTGGCACTCTCGATGGAGCCAACGATTTTGTCGGCTACATCGAACCGGCAGAGTTCGGCACTGGAAAAGCCTCGGAGGAATGGCACACCAAATGCGCCCGGTGCGACCGCGAACACCGGAAGCTGGCAGTCTGATGGCTTACGGAGTCTGGCATATCGGGCGCACCTGGAACGGAAACAGCATAGAACGCGACTGCCCTTGCGGGAAGGCAGCCTGTGGGTTGGTCGACACCCAGTCCATCGATCCGAACTGCCCTGAACACTCCCGGGGCGCCGCGCAGACCATTCGCCAATCCCACCCGGAGGCCAGCTGCATCGCTGGCCCGCAACCGGGGCGCCCGGTCCGAATCTTCCCCAGCGAAAGGCAGCCCTTTGGCAGCTACGAGTTCCCGCAAGTCGATGAGTCACCCGCCCAGCCACGCTGAGTTGGCTCAGTTTCCGCACAAGCATCCCGGCTTCGTGGACACCGAATGCCCGCCCTGTGAGGACGTCGACCTGGATTGGACGCCCGGCTGGGGCTACCGGTGCCGGATGTGCCACCTTTTCGTGTGCATCCCCCGCACGCCCAGCGCCCGTCTGGCCACGCCGGAAGCCATCGCCTTCTTCTATGCCCATGGTGGCGACCGTCAAAAGTGACCACGTGGGCGCCATGCTGACGCGCGAGTGGCGTGCAATAAGGTTCGACCGCCGTACACATGGATTCCATGGAAACAATCCCTGACGCCCAGACCCCCATCTCCCCGGAAGTGGCGGCCGCTGCCCGTGACCTGCTCGGCTACTACAACATCCCCGGCGGCACCATGATCGGCGGATTCCGCAAGAAGCTGTTCTCCCTGTGGGAATCTGCCGACCCGTACAACTGGGCGCGGCTGGCCGAAGCGTTTCCCATCGAAGGCGCTGTCGTTGCAGCCATGAGTTCGCCCGCCGGCGGGGTTTCGGCAGTCCGCCGTCTCGCCGGCCTCAAGCCCGAGGCATGAGCGGGTTCCCCGCCCACTGGTCCGACTACCATCCCGGTACCGGATTCGCGTTCCGGTACCGGCACTGCAAACGCTGCAACAAGGTCTGGCGGAATCTCGGCGAAAAATCGCTCATTCATAACGGAAGGAAACCGTGAATAACTTCTGGCTGGGCCTGGCTGCCATCCCTTTGTCCGTGCTCTCCTGCATGCTGGTTTACCTGGCCTTCTCGGCCGTCATCTGGATCCGTCTGAGGCTGCTGGGCACCACGCCCAGGGCCGGTCAACGCGTGCACGCCTACAAGGTGACGTCCATCGTCCAAGACCCCCTCTACCGGGCGGACAAGCTTCTTGGTTCGATCTTCGTTGAGCGCCGCGACTTGGGCGCACAGCACGTCTATAGGGTCGAGCACGAGGACTCCAGCTGCTCCGTCCTAACAGTGAAACGCCTTCCCGGTGCCGGCATCTGGATGGGGGCCGGAAGTGCAGTGCACTGGGACGGGAACACAGTCGAAGCCAGCTGGGCAACGGACAACCCGGGAACACGTAGTCACCGTTTGGCTAGGTTGTATCCCCCGGTGCACACAGTAGTTGGTCGAGTCAGTGCCGCACACATGGGGACCATGAAGAACAACGAGCCCTCCGATTTCCCTGACGACGCCGTCGGCCAGACCCTCCGATTTGGCGACTCCGTCGCGATCATCCTCTCTGGGTCGGTCATGAAGGCTGCGGTCGTCGGCTGGTCCAACGAATCGCTCGTAACGATCGCCATTGGAGACCGGATCCGTTCGGTGAGGAATCACCGCCTGGTGCGTCTCCTTGACACGGACCGTACCAGCCCTGTCGCCGGTGGTCGGAGTGACGCGAGCCCGAGGTTGGTGCTGGCATCATGACCACCCTTCAAGACTTGCTCACGAGCGAAAAGGACGCCAACCTGTATCCTCGCAAGCAGTTTCACCAGCTGTCGTTTTACATTGACCGCAGCACTGGCATCACCTTCGAACTGGCTTGCCTTGGGCACGAGCCACACCAGCGCGGACACATCTGCGACGGCAGCTCGGCCCGCGAGGATTGCGATTTTTTCCTCGAATGCTTTGACGGCCCGCTTACCACCATCCACGACGGCATCATCACCACCTGGTGGAAAGGTGTCGGGGACAGCGCCGATCTGTGGTGGCGGTACGCCACCGAAGCCGAAGCTGCTGGTGCAGCAAATCCTAATGTCCACAACTTGTCCGAATAAGGAGCCTTCCATGTCTTCCCCCGCAATTGCTTTCAGGGCCCGTCAGCGCGAAATAATCGCCGCCCACATCGAGGGCCGCAAGGACGCCGTGGCCGCCTACAACGATCGGCTTCGATTGTTCCTGTTCGGCGTCGGCTCAGATAAGGCCCATGGCATCCAAGGCTTCAACGGATCCTTCTGGGTGGGCGGCTACCAGATCCCAGTCGGCACCGAGCCGCAGGAAGGCTGGCGCCGCGACTCCAAGAAGCCGCATATGGCGGTTCCGGCCAAGAAGACTCCGGAGGGAAAGCGTCTCGCCGATGAAGTGCTCCCCCGCATCGGCCTCGCAGCCGAATGCATCCCCGGCGCACCGGACTCAATCGTCGGTGGCGGATACCGCGCGTGGCCGCGGGTCCAGACGGTCGGTGCAGAACACTTCCTGACCTTCAGCCAGGCACCGGACAGGACTCCCATCCCGGGCCTGGACCTGAACATCTGGGAACCGGTCGGGCTGTCCGTCTACTACGCCGCACGTGAAGCGGCCGAAGAAGCTGTGGTGGCGTAGTGGCTGGAGTCATCATCACCCGTGTTCAGGCAGCAGCGGAGCGGCAGTGCGAGAAGGGGCACGCCATCGGCGCCGGCGACTACTACTGCCACGTTGACCTGGCACCGGGCCAGGAGCGCCGCGGCGGCGATTGGGGGTATCTGGAGCGGTATTGCACTCCTTGCGCCAAAACGAAGTACGCGCGCTTCCGCCGCATCCTGGCCAAACTGTGCCTGTACCCGTCGCAGGAAGACCCAGGTGCCTGGCTCCGCCCGGGAGGTCCGCCGACTGCTGGAAGCCCACCGTTCTGAACCATACCCAGCCAAAGGAGAACCCATGGAGCCCACGACGGATGCCCGCCCGGAAGCCGACATCACGCTGCTCGTCACTGCGCGATTCAAGGAAGCCCCGGATACCCACACAAAGCGATGGGTCATGGTCAAGGTGGACGACATCATCCACAAGACCCTCAGCGAGACGTTCGCGAACACCTTCGACCTCCTGGAAGTGTCGATCTCACTCGACGGCGGCAATTACGAGCTGCGGCGTCGCGAACCAGTGACTTGAGGCAGCAGAGAACCCCGGCTGCCTAGTCGGTGCCGGGGTTCTCTGCTGCCTGCTATGCCCAGTAGGTGTAGACCACCGGGCGCAATTCCTTCCAGACGTCCGGACCGGTGAACAGTCCGGCGAACTCGGCGAGATGACGAACGCTGGTCGGCACCCGAGGGACAATGCGTGCCCAGGCTTCGTTGGCGTTTTCGTATCCGAGGTCATGGGCAATTTCCTCGCTGTGGGGGTCACTGCAGCCCTCGCTCAGCAGCAGCTTCAAGTCGAAAGTGTCCGGCACCTCGGCGCCGGTGAGTGCGTCCATGAACCGTTCGGCGACTTCCGGGCTACGTTCCAGGTGGAGGATTTCGACGTCCAGTTCGGTTCCCTTGGCCGAAGCGATTGCCGTGTCCATGAGGTTGGCGCGGCGTATCCACCGTCCCAGTTCCTCCGGCGGGACAATGACCAGCGTGTCCGCCCAGCCGGCTTCGGGTTCGTGCACAACCGTGTGGATCAGTTCGTAGGTGTGTGGATGCCAGCGTTGGGCGTCCTCGATCCTCCGGGCCTCTGCGAGCCCCTCAATGCCCCTGGAGGGGAGCCACTGCATGTAGTCCAGCAACGAAGGAGCGCTAAACGTCTCGTCGGCCTCTTCGAGTTCGGGCCAGGCCAGCAGGGGGCTGCGGGAATTAAGGCGCGGATCGTTGAAGGCGCCACTGCGGCCGGTCTTCACGCCGGAGAGGGCGTAGCCCATGACCATGCGGATCTTTGCCATCAGGAAGCCACCTCGACGATCTCCAGGGTCTCGTTCTGCCGTTCGAGCTCCTTGTGATAGAACTCGAGATTGCTTACCCAGCTTTGGTGGTCTGCAGCCTGCTCACCGAGCAGTTCTTCCTGCAGTTCGTGGTCACCGCTGACAAGCCTGGCCACGTAGAGGACGTGCAACTCGATGCCGACTGCCCTCTCCAGAGGAATCATCACCGAGCGCAGGCGGTCCTTGGAATAGCGGAAGTTGAACGAGTACCTGAGAGCGAAAGCCATGAAGTTCTCCTTGAATGATTCTGATGGCGTGTACAGGGTCCATGTGTGCGGCATCGGCCCTCCCCCATCCGCTGTCCGGCAGCGAGTCCCTGGGCCGGCGCCGCACACATGATGATCAGCACCAGCACCGCCCAGGCAGCTGCCGCCATGATCGAAGGAGACACCCGTTGAGCAAGCCAATACCGCGAACCTGCTGCCCCACCCATGCCGACAGATGCCGATTCGGGCGTGACCATGTCTGGGCCGGGCCTTTCCTCCTTGACGAAGGACGTCCTGTTGTAGGCGCCATCTGGTCACATCCAGGCGACCTCAAATGCGTCTACTGTGGCGGAACCTGCACCGCCGAGCGGGAGTCGGCCTGACAGGCTGGGCACCCTCGACCGGCGCATGCCGTACACATGATGGTTCCCAGCCCCCCATCGAAAGGCCGTCATGGCATTCCCAAAGTTCGCGGAACAGCTCGAATACATCGCCGCCGTCACGAAGGCCCTCAACGCCATGCCGACACCCAGCAGTGATGTTGGCTTCCACCTTCACGTTGAACTTCGCGAAAACGACACGTACAGAAAGGCTGGTGAATGGTCGGATGAAATCGCCCCAGACTCATGGTCCTACTCGGACGACCAGGGATTCTAGGATGCCGACGAAACCCCACAGGCCTGAATCGCATCGTCAAAGCCAGACGGAACTGCTCACACCTGGCCACCTTGCCGGCGAACTTCTCTCGCATATCTACAACAACGTCACTGGGTGCTGCTCATGCCAGCTATCTGCTGCCAAGTCGCCGACCATCACGAAGGTGGAGTGGGCCGACCATGTCGCCGAAGTGCTGCTCGCAGTGGGCGTCCGCCTGCCGCGGGTGATCGAGACCGCCGAGGAATTGATCCAAGAGGGGGTGGGGACCGTCATCGAAACCCACGATGGCACAGTCCTTGAACTTCTATACGCCCAAGACGACCCAGAGGCTGCTTTCTTCACCCCGACCTGGTATGGCCACTTTGATGGTGCTATGTGCTTTGCTCCGCGCGACTTCGAGGAGCGTTCGTGGCTGCCGACGGCCGTCTTGCGGGACGGAACTGGCCCGGTCAATGCTTCAACAGCAAAAGATGGCACGCGATGAGGCCCCGGTCCCCCTTCGCTGGCGCCAGCAAGCAGGACCTGAAAACATACCGAGCCTGTGCCCGGATGGTTTCCGACTGGGTGTCATGCGCCCGACACGGGAAGTTTTATCCCCTGGACTGGGACGCCCAACTCCCCGTGGAGGATCCGCGGTTCATGCAGGCCCAGTGCATCCTTATGGCCTTCCTGGCGCGCGGCTGGTCTCACCTCGATAAGCTGCCGGGAAGCGACGAATTCCGCAGTATCGCCCGCCTCGACCGGCAGCAGAAAGTCGATCCCCGCTCCTATGAGGTCGTCATGCTTCGCAAAGAGCTTGCCGAGCACCTAGAGGAATGCCGAAAGCGCTGATGCGCAGCCGAGCCGGGGACTGAGCGTGCCGCACACATGGGAGCCATGAATACCTCTCCTGTACCCCTGCGCACCCTGATCACCGCCGTACTGGCCAGCCCCGACCATGAACGTAGTGCCCGCGTCGACGAGTGGCCGGCCGACGAGGCCGCGGCGTACCGCGGGGCTGGCGGGTTCCAGGAGGGGCACGCTGCAGTCCGGGCAATTCGCGACACGAAGATCGCCACAGACGTCCTGACGGTCGCAACCCCGCCGATTCGTGCCAACGCATGGGACGACGCCGCCGACTGGCTGGAAAGCGTCGCGCCCACCCAGCAAGCGCCGGAGCGTCTGCGGGTCTGGGCTGAGAAAGAGCGTGCCGCCCAGACGTTGGCCGATCCATCATCTCTCGAGCTGCTGGTTATGTCAGCCGATGAACTCGCCCACATTGTCGCCGCCGGCAGACGCATGGCGATCAGCGAGGTGGCGGTGAAAATCGACGCTGTTGCCGGCCTCACCACCAGTGAAGCCGGCCGAAACGCCTGGACGGCAGCCGCCGAGTTTGTCCGCAAAGAGGCCGAAACGGCATGACGGAGCTCGAACAGCTCGATGCCGACCTGGACTTCCTTTACGAACGTCGGCGCCAGCTCATAGCCGCACCCCGGCTCCTGGACAGCGACCCACGCAACAGCCGTGCCGCCGACCTCCATGAGGTAACAGAGTTGATCGACAAGACCGAAAAGAAACGAAGGAAGGCCATCCGTTGGGACAACAAACACCCTCGACGCCCGACCCTGCCATGAGCAACAACCCCGGTGTCATCGCCCTACGCACGCTTGTCGAGCAGTTCGGAGAGCTGGACAAGTGGGAGTTCGACAAGAAGACCTTGGCGAAGATCGCCGACATGGCCAGCGAGCTGGCTGGGAAGATCCTCGCCGACGTTGAAAGCCCCAAGATCATCGACGTCCCTAAGACACTGACCCGCCCGTGCTGCCGCGGCAAGAGCTGCGGTAATACCCGCCTGCACCTGGATGTGGAAACCAACCCTGACGGGGTCACCTTCTACAGCTACCTTCGCGACAGCAACGACGACCTCTACAGCGGGCCCTGGCACGAAAAGGAAATGCTCGAATGGGTGGAGGAAAGCAGCCGCTGGGAGGCAGAGGACGAGGCCGCACGCAACCAATAGAGGCGGCGCGGGCGTGGCATTCTGGGTCCGCCGCACACATGATGGCCATGAACAAGACCGCACTGATCTGGCTCCTCCAGTCGCACATCCCCGTCGATGACCGCTACGACGAAGTGCCCGAAGGCTACATCCGCTGCAACCATCTGTCGTGCAACTTCCAGCCGATTCCTGAGGACGACGACTGCCTGTGGCCCGAGCGTTTCGCCGAGCACGTCGCGGATAAGCTGATCGAAGCGGGCTTCATCCAGGCCGCCCCCGCACCGACATCACCGGCCAAGGCATGAACACCCCGTCGCAGCGACACCAGCTTCACTGGCGGCTGGAGAACGGCCGGTACGCCCCGAAGCTGACGTGCCTTCACGAGGACGTTCCGGGCGGACAGCGGTGCGACGGTGACGCGTTTGTGGACGAGCCTGAATCGTTGGTCTGCGACGACGGAGCCGGCCATCAGATCCGGGACGGAATCATTGTCTCCCAGTGGGAAGGGGCCTCTCCCTGGCCGGATGAAGGCGACGACGGTGCGGCGCTGCACTGGCGATACGAGGACGAGCACCTGCCGGTCTCACTCCAGCGGCATACCGTGCGGTTCCTCCTCGCGGCGGCCGGCGGCTTCGATCTCATCGAGCCGGCCTTTGACTGCCTCCACGGGCCCGTCGAGCAGTGCCACGCCCAGGCGTGGCGCGAAGACCTCACCTTGTTCCCGGAATGGCATGCCGGATCGGACGTCCCGCTGCGGGCAGGGGCCATCGTGTCATGGTGGCCGAACGGTCCCAGCGACCACAGCCTGCCCGGATGGGACTACGAGGAACACGGCCCAGGGGCACTCCTCGCGACCCTTTCCGGCGTGCACCGGTGAGCCCTCGCTACGCTTCCCCGCTGCGCTACCCGGGCGGCAAGGCCCGCATGGCTCCCTGGCTCATGGACGTCTTCGACTCGCTGACCGGGCCGATGGACGTCGAGGTGTGGCTGGAACCGTTCGGAGGCGGTGCGGGTGCCGCACTCACGGCGGTGACCAGCGGTCGGGTGCCCGAGGCATGGATCGTCGAAGCGAACCCAGCACTGGCCGCCTTCTGGACCACGGTGATGGATGACGGAGTGGCGCTGGCAAAGAGCATTGAAACCACCGCCCCCACCCTTGCGCTGTTCGAGGCCGCGAAGGAAACGGTTGCCGCCGGCCTGGCCGGTGAAAGCGTGGATACTTTCGACCTGGGCTTGGCCGCATTCATGGTCAACCGGTGCTCCCGATCCGGAATGATCATTCCCAACGTTGGGCCCATCGGCGGCAAGGGCCAAAAGGGCATCCACACTATCGGCGCCCGATTCAACGCTGCCCCGTTGGCAGAGAGGATCCGGGGAGTGCATGCCCTCGGCTCCCGGTTCAAGGTTTTTGCCGGGGACGGCATCACCTTCCTGGAGGAGCTGCCAGACTCCGGGGTCGAGGATGAGGTGTTCTGCTTCGCTGACCCGCCCTACATCGGCGTCGGCAACGACCTCTACGCCGTCGGCATGGACGACGGACTGCACCGTCGGCTTGCCCATGCGTTGAACGGGCTCTATGCGCCGTGGCTGCTCACCTACGACGCCAACCCGCAGGTTCCGCTGCTGTACAGAGGCCGTCACGTGGTCGAATTCGACATCCCGCACACTGCCGGCATCTCCCGCATCGGCAAGGAGTACCTGGTCCTGGGCCCGGGCATGGAATTGCCGACGGTGAATCCCCTGGGCAAGGGGCAGGTCGAGCTGCTGGCAGCCTAGTGGGAAGGGGACTGGACGACGCCGTACACATGAGGGGTATGAGAAAGCTCATCAGACTCCTGGCCACCAAACGTCATCTCCGCCAACTCCGTGAAAACTACCGGACGAATAACTTCTCGGGTCACCCCGAAGACATTCTGTGGGACATCGAGAACGCCGAAATCACGGTCAAAAGGCTCAAAGCCAAAGGCGAGCAGGCATGAATCCGCTGACCCGCGAAGAAGAGCTGGACGTGCTCGCCCGCCGTTTTGTCGTGGACGGTATGTCGCCCCAGGAAGCCCGGGCGGCCGCCAACCACCAACTGGAACTCGACGACTTTTATGCCCTGGTGCATCTTGTCGCCGTCACCAACGACGCCAACTGGATCGAGAAAATCTCCGAGGGTTACCGCACGCTCAGCAAAAACACCCAACCGCAGGAGGCAATGGCATGAGCGTAAACATCACCGTCACCCTAACCGACCGCGAGGCCGACGCTGTGCTCGGTTCCAATGGCCTCACCAACGGCTACGGCTCTCGCAAGAGCTCAGCCCTAGCCAGCGCTGAGCTAAAACTTACCGACGCCGTCCAGGCCGGCTGGAACGACAGAATCGATGTCAAGGAAGCCCATGCGCGTTGCCTTGCATCTCAGGTGTCGCATCAAGGAGCTCAAGCCTCCAACGCAGAAATCTTCACTGAAATCCGCGAACTGACCACTGCCTACCCTTGGTTTATGATCGATGAGTTCGTCACGTCCACGATCGCGAATCTCCTGCAGCAGGTCGCTGCTCCGACTGAGAATCCCATTAACGACGGAACCCACCTGACACCCGGTCAGTGGCGGGCCTTCACCCGAGATGAGAAAGAAGCCCATCTCAACGAGGCACGAGAAGTCTCCCGGTTCCTCGATACAGCAGATTTCGCCTACCACGATGGACGCATCCACCCCGCAGTTATCCGGCTGGCCGAGAACCGTGAAAACGAGCACAACTGGATCCATGTCACAAACGACGGCCGACTCATGCGCATGCACATGTGGGACTTGTTCGTTATGGACTACGTGCCCATGTGGGTATCGACGCCGTCCTGAAATCCAAAGTCACTGCCCGGCTGTGACTTCCCCTCCCCGTGGCTCGCAGCCACAGACCTCCAAGGAAACTCCATGACCACCACCCAACGTCCCGACGAACTGCACGACGGTGACGGCTACCCGACCGACGAGGCGCTCGACTACCTGGATGCCTTCCCCGGCACCGCCTACGAGATGCTCGACTACCTCATCGAGCTGATGCGCATCGGTGGCGGCTGCACCGTGGAAGAAATCAAGGACCACTGGGGCCACCCGATACGTGAGGCCAGGTTCTTCACCGGCGGCTGGTCGGGCTGCGAAGAAACCATGGGCCGCGCGGCGAAGACCATGTTCCACTTCTCGTTCTGGGAGTCCTCGGCCCGCGGCGGCTCCACCGTCTACCAAGTCGGGGAGAACCTGGCCGGCACTGCCGGCCTGTGGGGCGTCCCCACCTATCAGGCCACCGACGGCGCCAAGAAGGTCTCCGGAGGCTCCCGCGAGGAGATCGTCCTGCTCGTGGAGGGGCGGTGGAACCGCTGGTTCTGGGAGCTCATCCGGGCCGACGGCGAACCGGTCAACCTGTTCGTCACCGCAGAGAACGGGTCCTCCGACACCGAGCAGAGCGCCAGGGACGCTGGCGAGGCAGCACGCGATATGACCCGGGCTGCAGTCGCCGGCGGACAGACGGTGCTGGACACCGATCCCTGGAACCACCAGCTCGCCGTCACCGCCGGCGCCCGCGCCCTGCGCGAGATGGAACGCGGCATCTCCGGCTGGGGACCCTTTGATGAGATGGCCGAGAAGGACATCGCCCGGTGGGAGATGCAGTCCCGTATCGCCGCCACCGCCGCGATGCGCGCCTTGGCCGGCGGCGACGCCCGGACCCGGGTCAGCAAGACACTGGCCCGCGCCCTCCGCCACGAGCCGGAACTGTTGGGCGTGGCCCTGGACGAGCACGGTTGGGCGCCGATGGATGAGCTAGTGGATGGCCTGCGGCTGTTTGACCCGGCCTGGGCTGCCGTGGACGCCAGCCACCTGCCGGCGCTGGTCGACACCGCCGCCAAGCAACGATTCGAGATCGCCGACGGCCGCATTCGTGCCCTGTACGGTCATTCTGTCCCCGGTGTCCTCCCGCCGGCGGCCAGCGCCCCTCCCGCCGTGCTGTTTCACGGCACCTCCCCGGAGGCCGCCGAGGTGATCTTGCGGGACGGGCTGAAGCCGATGCGTCGCCAACACGTTCACCTCTCCGTCGATCGGGATACGGCAGTGCTGGTTGGTCGTCGCAAAACGGGCGATCCAGCGGTGCTGGAAATCGATGCCGCCGACGCCGCCGACGCGGGCGTCCTCTTTCGTCAGGCGAACGACGCCACCTGGCTGACCGACTGGATTCCGGCCAAATACATCTGGGTCGCCGCCGACTAGGACCGTGTGGGCGGTGCGAGCACAGATCTTGCTCCGTCCGCACACATGAGCCTCATGGAAACAACGACTCTCCCCCTGCATCGGATCGCCAACGCCCTTGACGGCTGCTTCAACCTCACCGAGGAACGCATCCTGTCGTCGGAAACCCGGGCGATGGTCTTCAAGGCGATCGACCAGCCCTCCGTGGAGAACTGGCTGAACGCCAGGTCAATCATCGTCTCCCGTTCGATGACTCTATGGCAGGCTGTCATCGCCGCCGGTGCCCATCCCAAAGACATTCCCACCGGACTCCAGATCATCGAAGCTATTGAATGGACCCAGCCATGAGCTGTGACATTTCCACGCGTGCAGAACCGGGTCCCGGCGCTACGCGCAAAGTTCCCGAGGCGACCTTCGAGGTTGACCGATGAGGGGCACGGCGCGACTTGCGGTCGCCGGCGCCATCACCCTCCTAATGCTGACGGCAACCGCCGGATGTGCCGTGCAGGAATCCGGTACCATCCCTGAACCGAAGTCCACCGCTCCGGCGCCCGAAAACCGCCTTATTGAGAGGCACAAGGTCCTTGAAGATGGCCGAATAGTTGTCTGTGTGACCTACGACCTTAAGACGTTCGGCGGCGGGCTCTCCTGCGACTGGGCCGGCGCTAAATGAATCCAAGGGCGCCCAAGCGCACCGCGTTCACCAGTTACCCGAAGCGACTGGTCCCCACCGGCTACGGTGGCACGGACAAGGACGGCAACACGTTCACTGTCCACGCCATGGAGCGGTTCATCGACGGCCAGTGGGTGCCTGACCCCATCGTGGTCAAGCGCCGGTTCACCGATGCAGAACTGGCCGCAATCTACTGGGCGCCAAACCGGATTACCAACACTGACCTGGACTTCGAGAACGACTTTGACAACGCGATCCAGATCGTCAAGGAGCGCCAGGACACGCTGTACCGTTTTGCAACCCTGCCGGACTATGACGCAGAGGATGGATGGGACCTGGAGCCGTCTGGGGACGCGGGTTAGATGTCCTGCCGCACACATAGGCAGCATGACAACCACGACCTCCCCGTCTGCTTCCGCATCCGGCATGCTCGATGCCGAATTCAAGCCCGCCAACACCGGCCATGTCGGCTTCCGAGACTACATTCGCCGGGACCTGGCCCATCTTCACGGCATCGACCGGGAGCATCTGGCCTCCATGGACAGTCGGCCCGCAGCCGAGCACACCAGGGACCAGAAAAAGTGGACCCAATACGCAAGTACGGCCGAAGTCGCCGCACTTGACTGGATTGCCGTCAACGCACCAGGCGCCATCCCGCACCTACGAGCCGCCGGGCTCACTGTCTTCGATCCGGAGGAGCACTGACAGGACAGTGCCGCACACATGGGGTCCATGAGCACAACGAAAATCACCCCGGTCCGCGCCGTGGCCATCGCCGTCGGGTCCGTCGAAACCCACGAAGCCCGCCTCCTGGCCGAACTGAAGGCGCTCGAATCAGATATTGCAGACATCCGCCGCGACCTTAAAAACGGCAGAAGTTTCGAAGCCCTGAATCTGGTCAAGGGCGCAGATGCCGTGGCCCGCCGCACCGTGAAGCTTCAGATTGTCCGCGACACCCTGGCCGTTCTCGACGAGCTGGACAGTGAGTAGACCATGGGGATAACCGACAAGACAGCCGCCTCCACGGGAGCCCGAACACCAGGTCACGAACTAGTCGCCGAAGGCGCGGCCCATGATGCACGAGGCCAGCGCATTTCGTGGCAGGGCACAGGTGGCCAAGGCCGTGGACGGTGCAGGTGCGGGGCCCAGTCCCCCACCCTCTTCTCAGGTCTGCAACGCAAGGCCTGGCACCGCCGTCACAAGAAAGAAGTCACCACGTGAGAGTCCGATACGGCAAGTTCATCTTCACCCGGGCCGCCGCGGTTAGCGCTGAGCTGGCCCGCAAAGATCGGTTGATCGCAGAAGCCGAAGCCCACCGCATCAAATTAGCCGCCTTTGCGGACAGCATCCTCGCACAGCACCAGCCTTACTGGACGGGCAGCCACAACGGGGGCCTGGACCTGTCCACGGCCGACACCAGCGAATTGGCCGCCGGGGTCAGAGAGGCGATGGGAAAGAACCTGCGGTGTGTTCACTGTCGCAGTTCCCTGGCCATGCCGCATGGTGGAGCCCCTGCGCGTCCTGGCCAGGGAACTGCGCTGGCCCAGCGACGAGCAACTCCCCGAGCCCCTGCCGGCGCCCAATCATGTACACCTCATCAAGGTGGCCCTGTGAGCGCGCAGGGCCTGACCGGGGAGCAGCTGGACGCCTTGTCCGAGACCATCTATCGAAACGAGTACACGGGGCCCGCCAGCGACTGCATCCAGCCACTGGCTGAGCGGCACGCCTGGGAACAGGAGGTGGTCGCCCGGCAAGTGGCGGCCGTGGAGGCCTGGTATCGAGCCAACGTCCTGCACCCGCTGTGGGCGAAGGCCTATCGACTGGGTATCGAAGATGAACGTATTTCGGAGGCGAACATTGGGATCGCCGGATGCCTGTGCAACTCCAGCCCATGCCGTTGCAAGATCGAGCCAACCCGAGCCAACCCGTACGGCCGCAACTGACCTTCGCCCGGCCGTACACATGGTGCTCATGAGAGAACGAAGCAACATCAGCGCCGGCCAGTTGAACCGCACCCACATCGGGAGCACTGTCACGATCATCGATCCCGTCGAAGGTACGGTCACCGGCGAGCTGCGCCAGATTACCCACCGGCCGAAAGAAACCATCCTGCATCTGTGCCGCGCCTACAGCGACGTCCCCAAGGGCAAATACATTGAGCTGGTCTATTCGGCCGAACGATCCGGCATCGGCGAACCCCTAGGCCTGGTCGAACACACGCCGGCCATCGAGGGCCCGGTGGCCATTGCCCCGGGGAAGGGCAAATCGATCTCGGACCTCTTCCCGGGCGTCCACGACACGGCCGACCGAAACACCCTGGGCGAGCAGGTCGTCGAGGTCCACCATGACGGCAACGGGAGCGAACTGAAGGAACCAAAGCGCGACGAATCTCCTTCCCTGCCCGAGGACGTGGAACCGTGAACCAGGCGGATCAGCAGCCCGCACAGCCCCGGAAAAACCCGTGCGCTTCGTGTCCGTACAGGGAGGGTGTCCCCTCTGGTGTGTGGGAGGCCAGCGAGTATGAGAAGCTGTGGCGCTATGACGGCGAAACGTTCGAGCAGGACTCCGTTGCGGTCTTTATGTGCCACCAGCACGACGGATGCGTATGTTCCGGCTGGCTGGGCCACCGTGACCCGTTGGACCTATTGGCCGTGCGGCTGGGTTTGATGGACGGCCGGCTGGATGGCAGCTGCGCGGAGTATTCGACCGATGTGCCCCTGTTCGGCACCGGCCAGGAAGCCGCGGCCCACGGCGTGAAGGACCTACAGGACCCGAGTCTCGAAGCGCAGAAGGTCATCGGCAAGATCATTCGAAAAAGCGCATGAGGGTGGGCTGAAGAGGCTGGTGGAGGCTGCCGTACACATAGTGCCCATGAACACTTTCATCGCACTCGCACCTCAATCCGCCGAAGAGATCGTTGTTCGCGCGTCCGCATCAATGGGTTCAAGCCGGGCGTCGGTGGCGGCATGAGCACCTGGGGCATATACCTGCTGGGCCTCGCTACGCTCCCAGCCCTGGCTGGCGTCTGGGTCGCCGTTGCGGCAGCGACCAGCCGTCGCTACGCAGTCGAATGCTACAACTGCGGAAAGATCCTGGGCCGCGAGGGCAAGACCTGGGCTATCCTGGCCGGCGCCCGGTGGAAAATCCACTACCTGCGGTACTGGTACCGGACCCGCCCAACTTGGACCTGCACACCGAGCGAGGACGAATCATGACCCCCACGCGAGGCACCCTGGACAGCTGCGACAACGGCACAGCCACAGGCCTTGCCGGGGCCCTGGAGGGACTGGCAAGAATCGAGACCCTCACAGCCACCTACGAAGCTGGCGCCGTCAAGCTCACGCGGCGGGCCGAATTTGCGGAAAAGCTTGGACTGGGGCCCTGCCTCCGGCGCTCCATCGAGGCGGACCGGCGGGATGCCCGATACCTCTCCTTCTTTGCAGAACAAATCCGTACCGCCCTACAGAAAGGACCCAGCCAGTGAGTTCCGTCAACGAGCGAACCGTCACCACCGTCCGCCACGAATATGTTGTCCGCCGGCCCGCCACCCAGAAAGATGTACGCGACGCCTTGCACTTTGCCGCGCGCGACAAGGCCGCGGCCGGCTTCCAGGTATCTTATGACGACGCCATCATGGTCGACACGGACGATAATTCGATCATCGTGTATTGGGAAGAACAAGCCCGTGACGCGGCATAGCGCGGTGTCCGCACACATGGTGTCCATGACGACGACTGCAACCCTGCCCTTGGCCCAGATCATTACCCGATCTCTGGCCCCGCTGAACCTCCCCGCCGACGTCCTGGCCGAGCGGGTAGCCCAACTGGTCGGTGAGCTTTCCCATGCCGGATATGAGAAGTCGGCCGCGGAACCCCTCTCGGCCGTCATTGCGAGGACGCTCGACCCTCGGAACACCCGAGAGGGTGCGTTGAGCCTCGTTAGCCGCCGAGCCGGCAAGCACGCAGGGACGGTCACCGCCCTGCCAGAGTTCGTAGTGAACCACCAATTAGGCCGCATCAACCCCTCCGGCGACCTGCCGGACGCGGACGGTTACGTCAACCCCCACGAGCCTGCAGACTCCTTCGACGATGCCGAAATTGTCACCAGCGACAGTGGGGTGCAAGACTCTGCCAGGGCGTGGCTTTGGGAGGGGAACATACATCGGCACCCCGATCGTCGCTTGCACCGCCCAATGCTCGACATCGACTTCCCGGCCGCCCTGATCCCGTCCAGTACGCCAGGCCACTTTCACCTCTATCTTGACAAGCCGATGCCGTGGGAGAAGTACCGGGACCTGCTCACCGCCCTCGGCAAGGCGGGCATTTTGGAGCCCGGCTACGTGAACGTGTCCCGGGAGCGCAAGTACACCGCCTTGCGGCTGCCGTGGGTGAAGAAACCCGCGCAGGGCGCGGAGCTTGTAGCCGCTGGTGCCAGCGAGGCGTTCTCCGCATGAGGACACCTGACATCACCGACGCCCACCTCGCCAAACTGCGCGACACCCTGACGTCATCCTCGCCGATCGACCTTGCAGAGATCGGCCGCGAGCACCTGCTGGCGATCGTCGACGACTTGATCGAGCGTCGCAGTTTGACCGTGCAATACCCGTACGAGTCTCCCCAAGGGCATGCCGATGCTCTTGCCGACAGCGGCGAAGCCTACTCCCAACACAACGGCTGGACTCTCAACTGCCTGTGGTGCGACTATCCCGCCCAAGGCAAGACCAAGGCCGAAGCTCTTGCCGTAATGCAACGCCACTACGACGGCCTTGGTGTCAACGCGGAGCTGCGATAGGGAGGCCGCAATCATGGACGAAACGATCCACCGTTACTTCCCCACGTTCCCCTGCGACGTCCAGTCTCTCTAAACCCAATCCCGACAAAGGAACCACATGGCAATTCAGGAAGAAACCGGCCCCGTCCTCGTCACCGTCTTTTGCGACGACTGTGAAACCACCGTCACCCGCGACTACATCGTGCCTGCCGGCACCGATTCGCTGACCGTGGCGCGTCGCGTCATGGCGACCCAGGACGGGTGGATGATCTCAGCGCGGGATGACATCTGTGCGGAGTGCTTCACTCTGTTGGAGAAAAATGATCCCGAAGCGGCCGCGGCCATCCGGGCTACGGAACGGACGTGGGACTCATGAGCGGCTACCCGCACATCGCGTATATCGCGGCGACGGATGACCTGGTTGGCGAGCTGATGCGCGCCCAGGGTGTGCCCGTGAACATCCAGGGCCGGGTGAATCTCTACCCGACCCGTGAGCAGGCCGAGGTGAACACCCGCAACTACGACGCCAAAGTAGTCCCAGTAGTCATCGACGTCCCCCATGGCGGCTGCTTCCGTGCCTCCGTGCAGGCCTCGGCTGACTCAGCGGCTGCCTGGGAATCCGAGCACCATTGGTTCACGCACTTCGGAAAGGCCCACGACTTCTGCCGGCAGCGCGAGCCAGGCTTCCTCCCCAGGATCACTGTCTTCGCCCCCAAGGAAACGCAGTATTGGGGACGGAACGGCGACGGTGAGGAAGTGGTGGTGGCCACCGAGGTGGAGTTCCTGCCGCAGCGGCTCCGCATCTTGCTCGCGTGAGCCGGAGACGGGCCCCGGCCTGTCCGCACACATGATGTCCATGAACATCCCCACTGCCGTGCCTGAGAGCGTATCCGACCCTCGAGTTGAAGCCGCCGCCCTTGCCATCGACCCTGCCCCATGGCGTTCTGGACACCCAGCATCCCTGGCCCGTCAGGATGCAATCCGCGAAACTGCAACCGCCGCACTGGCCGCCTCGGATGAGGTGATGTTCGCCGCGCAGCGTATCGACAGGGCTGTCAGTACCTTGGCTCAACAGCAGAACATCGTGGACATCTTCACCAATTTCGAACTGGCGCTGGCCCTGCGGGTTGAGGTGGTCACCGTGCTTTCCAGTCTCACCGGTCGAGACCTGATCTCGATGGAGGCCAAGCGAAACCCGGAGTTCGCCAGCTGGGTCGCCAACGAGTAGCCGCGCGAAGACGATTCCTCGCCCGTCCGCACACATGATGTCCACCCGAGGCAGCTGGCCTCACCGAAATGGAAGGCCCGCCATGTCAGTCACCTTTTTTACTCCCGCCCCGGTCTCCGCCTGGGCGTTTAGCTGCGGCCACGAGAACGGCGTCACGGCCCACCGTTTCGCCACCTGGCAGGAAGCCTCCGACTTCCTCAACGATCAGGCACGGGACGATCTCGGGACTGGTGCGCTGGCCGTCTGCGGGGATGACTACTGCTTCGCCTTCGGCCGGATGATGACCCATGCCATCCTTGAAAATGGGGGGCCGTCAATGCAGGTCAGCAACCACAATGCCGTCCGAATCTTGGCTGCGATTGGTCTTACTGCCCGAGAGCCCATCTGCGGCGAACGGGAGGCCGAGAACTTCATGGCCCGTGTCATCACCTCCACACCCACGGATGTACACACCGCCGACTGTCTCCACAAGCTGCGCGAAATCGCTGAGTTCGCCCTGGAGACGGGCCGGCCGGTGGTATGGGCATGACAGTGTCCGAGGGGCTGTTCCCGTTCACGCCCTGCTGGTTCAACATTCTGTTGCTGGTCATAGGGTGCGCCCTGATTGCGTTGGAGCGCATCCTCTGGGCTGCAGGTGGCTCCCGGGAGCGCGCCATTGTTCGCCCCGGAGGTTCCCTGTTCATGGCCGGCTTCATGGTGGCTGGGAGTGCCGTGATGACTTTCGGGTTGGCCGGCATCCTCGCAATTCGCCACGTAATTGGCCCATGAACAACGGTCAACGGGCCATTTGCTCACCTCGCATAAACAACGATCAACGAGGGAGGCAGTGATGACGTCCCACGGCCAGCCCACCCCTGCCGCCCTTGACTCCGCCGCGTTCATCTTCACCCGAACGAGAGAAACTCATGATCGCGGCAGGGGACAAGGTTCGCTGGGAAGCGGCGCGTGCAAAGGTTGCGGCGGCCATCGAAGCGCAAAGCAAGGACTGACGGTGTCGGACATTTAATCTGCGCATGCCGCACACATGAGGTCCATGACAAAGAAAACTTCCGCCAAGCCGTTTCCACAGTCCAACTCGGTAACGAAGGCGATCCGTCGCCGATTCGACCGACGTAACATCGGAGCCGCGACCCTCATCTTCACAGTGCTGCCCATCGTCGCCCTCCTCGCCGGCGGACTGTCAATCCTCAGTGACAACCACAATGGTCCGCTCCTGGAGGCGGCAAACGCTGCCTCATCAACCATCATGAGCTCATCGGTGGACGAGCTGGAAAAACTTCCACTGGCAGCAGTCGAGAATCTAAGAAACAACGCCCTCTGGGGCAAGAGCCACCTCTCTGCCGACCGCGCAAAAGCCATCCCGGCTTTCGAGAAGATCGATGCGATCTTCATTGCGAAAAACAAGGAGTAGGCGGCCAGCCACGCCGACAAGCTGTCCCGCGGTAGGACCAACCGCCTGCTGGCCTCCATTGGCGCCGTTCTGAACCACAAAACCAAGGAGCCGAAATGCCCGAAATCATCACCGTCCGCGAGACCATCGAATACACGATCACCGTACCGACCGGCAGCTATCCGATGGCGCTCGAAGAGGTCAGCTACCTGGACGCCACATCCAGCAGGACACTCCTCAAGGATGTCGTCTCGAAAGTCCACGAGCCGGCCTACGTCTTCGACCTCGATATGGAGCGCGAAGTCTTCACCCTCCTGGCCGACGGTGTCGAAGTGTTCGCCAGTCGCAGCCATGACGCCCGACTCGACCACTACCTGAGCCTCGGCGGTGAGCACGTCCCCGGCTGGACTGAACGGTACGACGACCTTGAGAATACCGACCGTGTGTGGGGCAAAATCAAGGGGCGTGAGGCGAAATGAGCGCAGCTCTCGAAACCGAGCCGACCCCGCAGGTTCTTGATGCGGCAGCATGCATCATCCGGCGCCTGCTCAAGCTGGGACCGGTAGACACCGTCAAGGTCCAGAGGTTGCTGTACTACGCGAATGCTTGGAGCCTGGTATCTGCAGGCAACCCGCTGTTCGAGGATGAGATTCGCGCCTGGCCGCAGGGTCCAGTCGTCGCTACCCTTCACCCCCTGATGCCTGGTCCGCTGCTGTTCGAAGAGTTGTTCGTCAACAACGCATGCGCTCTCTCTCCGGACGAGCGTGGCTGCATCACCTGGACAGTCAATACCTACGGAGGACTCTCCGGCTACCGGCTCAGCAACCTTGCCCGCAGGGAAAGCCCGTGGCTGGACGCCTGGTCCTCCGCGGCCCCCAATGACGGGCGCGGCGCGGTCATCACCCATCGTGCAATGCTCGGCTTCTACGGCATCCCGCAAGACCAGGCGTCGAAAAATCCGCACATATGAAATGCATGATCGCTCCCGACAGGAATCCCACCATGTCTCGACACCTCGTCGCAGTCCACTTCTCCGACGGCCCCACCATCGCCGCTCTGTCCGAAGATGCCACGCCGGCAACTGCGATCAAGGAAGCACCGGCCTCCGCCAGGGGTAGGAAAGTGAGGGGCTTCAACTCCACCCCTATCAACGAGACGCTCGTGGCTGTACTGGAGGAACATCCTGGCATCGTGTTCGGGCACGAGCAGAGCGCGACAGACGTGCTGGTCGTTTGCGAAGGCCCCGAGTGCTCCTGAGAGACGACCATCACGGGCAGGCAGAACCAGCGCGGACTCGGGCAGTGGCTGTCCATTGCCCACCAGGCCGCCATGGTCCAGGAGGCTTTCACGCTAAGCGAGCGGAACGGGGACGACCAGGGCAGCTAGGCGAGCCGCAGGCAGCCCCGTCAGAGAGTTGTTCGCCCGCCGCACACATGGTAACCATCAACCACCAGCAGGTCGCCCAAGGAGTTTACCGATGGCCATCGATTACAGCACCTTCACCCTGCCAGCCCTGCAGGTTGTCACCCACGCAGCCGCGGCCGCCAAGGAGCTCGGGCACGCCTCCATCCTGGTGGACCACCTCACCCTCGGACTCATCCGACAAGGGTCATCGGCAGCGACCATCGCGCTGGCATGGGTGAACATCACCGAACCTCTCGTGCTCAAATACATGCAGGAAACGTCTGGCGACTCCAAGGTGGACGCCAACGACACCCGGCTAGACCCATTGCCATCCCCAACCGCCGCTCTTGTGCTGCTTGACGCCCAGCAGATCGCCGCCGAAGAGGGCGCCACCACTGTGGCACCCGAACATATCCTCGCCAGCCTTGCGATTGATACCCCTCGCAGGACGTCCATCATCATGGCACTGAGTGTCCACGCCAAGGTCATGGCCAAGCTCCAGGAACTCGCTGTTCCCACACCGGCCCCCGAAATGAATCCTGCTGGCGACCCCCTCGCTAAACTGCGGGCTCTCGCCACTGAGCTCATGGCCAACACCGACCCCAGGTACAAAGACGACTGGGAGCGTGGCCACGACGCCGGAGTCCAGTCCGTCGGCCGGCAGCTCATCCGATTGCTTGACAACTTCTAGGAGATTACGATGTTTGAACGCTACGACGACACCGCCCGCCACATTATCGTGCTCGCCCAGGACGAGGCCCGCCGCCTGAACCACAACTACATTGGCACCGAACATGTACTGCTCGCCCTCGCAAGACGACCCGGCGGGCCCCAGGACGTCTTGCACCATTTCGGACTCACCCATGAGGGAATCGTCGACGCCGTCGTCGAGGAGATCGGCCGCGGACACACCGAGAACTCCGACCACATCCCGTTCACACCACGGGCCAGGGAACTGCTCATGACAGCCCTCCAGGAAGCCAATGAGCTCCAGGACAGGCCCATCCAGGACCTTCACCTACTCCTGGGCCTGCTTGGCCTGGAGGCCGGCGTCGGGCTGAAAATCATCCTGGCCGAGACCGGGAACATTTCGTTGGTCCGCGAAGTCGTGCTGAAAGACATGGCGATCAGCCGGGCCGAGAACGCCCGTGACGTGCTGACAGCCGGCACACGGCTCCACGAACTGCTGGAGGGATTCGTCGCCGCCGGCGGGAAGGCTGACTCGCTGGACTTCGCAAAAGGCCAAGCGGACGCCGCGCGGCAGATTGCCGCGGTGCTGAGTGGCACAGCCCGAGCGGCCTGATACGTTTACCGGTGCAATGAGCCGTTACGGTGGTTCAAAAGGAAGGTGGCGTGATGGGCAGAATGACTGTTCCGGACTCTCCTAAATACCCGCTCGGAACGATGGTGCCCTCACGGAGCACCGATATTTCCGCCCTGGAGGTTCAGGTGCGCGTTGCCCTGGAGTCGACGGGAGCGAAGTTCCTCCCTGAACGGATGTCAATCCAGTGCGGCCTCGAGCCGGCCAGGGGAAACTTCCCGCTTCTCACCCCTGACCTCATCGTTTCCGGGGCGCTCGTCTGCGTCGAAATCGACTCCGAGTACACTCACGGAGACCGTAACGAGGTCGATCAGAGCCGCAACCTGCTCCTTGCCGGGTTGGGATGGACGGTCGTGCGGCTACGACTCGGAGGACTCCCGCCCGTGGGCGAACACGATGTCATATGCGAAGCCAGCACACCGAGTAAGGCGGCGATTGAAGCTCTCGCCGCTGCCGTCGCGGACGCCGTGGCTGGCACTCCGGGTGCCGTCCGGAAGATTCACAAAAAAGCAGCCGTTGTTTCCAAATCTCAAAAGTCCCGACTAGGAGCTATGGCCGAGCACAAGTACCACGAAAACGCCTTCTACGCTGGTTGGACAACCGAGAGTGGCGAGAAGCTGGCGTTGGTCGTGACTGCCGGGGGAAGGTACCTTTCTGTTGACATGGGAGGGCGAGGGCTGCACTTTATCCGTCACCTGGACCTCCACACGAGGGATAGGAAAACCTGGCGGTCGGAGCTAATCCGGGTACTTAAGGAGCAGGAACTGACATCCTTCGAGCCCTCGTCCATTTACCCCTGGGGCGATACCCTGTTCATCGGCGCCCAAGCCGACGCCCTTCAAACCACCTTGAAGAAATTCAACCCGGGTGGCTCTGACTTCGCCTTCACCGCGAACCTGGAGGGGCCGGACGAGTTCAACGACGAATCCGTTCTCAAAGACGGTTCGGTCCTGGCGTCACTGCATCCGGAAGCCTGCGAAATTGGATGGTCCATCTCCGATGTTCGACTTCACGCTGGTAGAAACGGACCATACCAATCCATTCTGCTGGTCCGGGACTCACACGTGTAGCAAACGTGCGTGGGGAACGATGCTGCCCTGTCCGCACACATGGTGCCCATGGAAATCATTTCTGACCCGGTCACATACGAATACCGCGGCCAGCCTGTCGAAGACATGGGGTGGGTGCCGTTGAGCCCCGCGAACGCAAAATTGTTCGTGAAAAGAAGGCACAAGGTCCAGCGACGCCCCCTTGTGGGGTGGCAGCCTTGCAACAGCATGCCCGACGTGGAACCCGGTGCCCCGGAACCGGCCGCAATCGATCGCATGATCAATCTCATTGATGAACTGCATGAGGGCAGGCACCGGCTCACGCCGACACAGATGCGTGCCGGCATCATCTTGCTGCATGACGAGGCCACCCGCATCGCCGACCAGGAACAGAATGGAGCACGACCGTGAAACCGCACCTGAACGTCGGCCAGGAAGTCATCGTCGATGAAATCGGACAGCCGGAGCGGCGCACCTGTGAGTTCGGCTGCCCGCACGACGTTTACCAGATCACCCGCCGGGCCCTGACCATCCAGACCGCTGTCATCAAGCCGTGGCCGAAGATGCCGCCGGAAATGGCTCACGCCTATCCGCCCGATTACGCGTATTTCACTGCCGTCGACAGTGACGGGACGATCTGGACCAAGGAATCCCGCGGTGCCGGTTACCAGTGGGAAGCCGGTGAGCGGCGGGCCGAAAACATCATGATCGGCGGACGAACCGTTACCGGGTTTCCGGCCACCCCGACCAAGGCGACAACCTTCACCAACCTGACCGATGCGGAGGTGCCGTAGTGATTCCCGGACCCCGCGGCCGCAAGGAGTACTACACGGCCCGGACCCGAGATGGCATCACCCGCTACTACCTGCCCCCGATGTGCTACACACTGCACGCCGAGGGTGACGTGACGTTCCAGACCACGCCGCGCCCCCTGCACAACCGGCTGCCGCGAAAGATCAAGAAGTGGGTCCGCAAGGAAACGGGCTGGGGTGCGTGGAAGCCGTGGTGGACGAACCATGCCACGCGCGCCGGCGCGGCACTTCAGCCCGGGGCGCTGCGATGATTCCGGGCACCCCTGCCAGGGCCGTCCTGGACGCCCAACACGGCTTCCGGACCAATAAGGCCGCCACCCGTATTAAATGCCTGGGCCCGGAGTGCGGGACGATCATGGACATCGACGACCAGTGCGGGGCACCGCCTGCACCCGGGGCCGCTCGGACCGTGGCTGAATCCTCCCACGAGACGTTCGTCGGCCACCTCATGGAAGCCATGCACCCGATCAGCGAACTGGACGATCCGCTGGCGGAGCCGCCGTATTAAATAGGTGGCAACCTCAACTAGCAGTGGGGAGGGTGTGGGGGCAGGCGTTGCAACCTCGCGCCCCTTTCATTCGCCTCGAACGGTTGGAGCTTCGTTTCTGCAACCTTAGAGCTCTTCACAGGACAGTCCCAGATGTAGTTCACGTTGCGATTCGAAGGAGTGCGGGGGTGCAAATGAACCATCCCGGACCCGGCACCTGCGTTTCACACCGCTGAAAGCACAGTTCTCCCTGATCAGGCGGTCCACCACGGGACGCCGGGGTTGAGCTCTGCCGCAAGGGTTGCGAAGCGGAGGTCGTCCATCTCGAGGTACCCGTCGGGGTCGACGAAGAATACTCCCTTCATGAACGCTTCTGCCAGGGTCCGCATCATGTCCGGTAAGGATCGGAACTCGACTGGGTGCTCGGACTCCTCGATCCGGAAGTGTCGAACCGGCCCCGACATTTGCCCTCCTAGTTCGATTAGATAGAAGTCTCCGCCTCCGTTCGCAAACAGCGGGAACCAACTTTGACTCCATCTCGGGTCGGCCTCAAAGGCACGATAGTTGGCCATCGCGTCCTCGAGCGAGAGAAAATAGAAGCCGGGGAATAGCTGTATTTCATCGAGTGTGGCTCCCTCTGTCTGTGTGCCGTCCCTCCATGAGTACAGGGCTTCAGTGGACGCTTCGCCGGGCAGACCGGCTGCCGTCAACTCCCGTCCAAACTCATTGGAGTCCAGTCCTGGCTGCAAAAAACGGAGCAGGATCCCACGACCGAGTCGACCCAAAGCGATTTCGATGTGAGACAACGCCTCATAGAAGTCAGTCATGATGGTCAAAAGGTAACGTTAAACGGAACCGCGGCGCGGATCCCGTTGTTCTGGAAGAACCGGCTGATGACACCGCCTTGATAGCTCTGCTCGCCAACGGGGACTGGTCCAACGAATGAGCCACGCCCGCCCTGGGCAGAGCACACGAAGGGGTCCTCATCCAAAGACTGTCCAACACGCCCGGCGCAAACCGGCTGTTCGGCTGCCTGGCCGCGGAGGTCGACCCGGCCGTCATGCTCGGTGAGGCAGCCCGCCGGGCGGCCTCACCGAGCACTTCTTTGGAGAGCATGCCGACTTCCAGCGTCGTCCAGCGGCTGCGCAACGACCGCATGTCGATTTCAGAGGCAAGATCGTCGCCATCGTGGTTCACCGGTTGAAGACCTCATCGAACTGGCCCAAGGCCACAACCTTGGGGCCTTCCAGCACAATGACTTGCGCCCCCGGCTGGACGAACTGGGCGACGAGATCGGGAGTTAGGAAGTCAACGTTGTATCGGCGTGTGCTCGGACTTCCAACGGTCTCGATTTCCTCAAGCAGGATGCTGAACATCTCGTCAGCTTCTGCGGGCCATCCCGGTTGAACTTGCTGTTCGCCGCCGAGGGGGAAGACGCAAGTGGAGACATAGACCGGAGCCGTGGGAGGGCCGCTCTTGCGCCCGCCTTCCTCAGGGCTGAGCCACGTGAAGGTGGCGGTGGCGAGTGGGTTCGAGATGGTCTCCATCATGGCCAGATCCTTATCCCGTCCATCAACTTGTTGATCTCGTCGAGCTGTCCGTGTTCGGCGTAGTATCCGGGCCCAATACCGTCGAGCTTGCCAGATCTGTAGTAGAGCTGGTCTGCCAATGACTTCGGGATATTGGTTGTAACAGTCTGGCCGGCGCCAGGGTTTAGCACGCTTCCCCACTTATTCGCGTCCTGTCCGGTGGTAGCGAACCATTTTCCTTCCATTTGGCCATTGGAGGCACTGAATCTCGACGTAGACGTGATGGATCCCAGTTCTGCTTCGCCTACGTTTCGGAATAGGGGAACGGCTTCACCTGCGGCGGTGACCGCACCAGCATCCTCGGCTATCGATCCGATCGCTCCGAGGCCGAATGCCCCACCGGCGACAAGGAGGCCGCCGGAGACGATTGTTCCTGCGCATCCTCCTTTGCCGGAGAAGCAGCGCCTGGTGCTGTCTGAGGTTGCCCAGGAGACAGCCCCGGCGACGAGCGCGAGCGGGGCTGTGACGACGTCGACTTCGGCGCAGATCACGACTGCGGTGCAGACGAGGCTGATTCCGCCGGCGACCACGGCGACGCCGGTTGCGATATTGTGCACGATAGCGATCCAGTCCTCGCCCGTGTTGCCGGTGGGGTCAAGGACGGACATGGGGTTGGCGTTGGCGTAGCCGTAGCCGCCCGCCCGGGCGGGGTCGGGTGAGAGGAAGATGCCGAGGTCTGGGCGGTATTCGCGGCTGCCCATGCGGTAGCTTCCGCCATCGTTGTAGTTGTGCTGGTAGATCAGCGGGTTGGTGACCGGGTTCTTGCCTGTAGTGGTCTTGGTGACCTTGCCGTAAGGGTCGTAGGTGTAGGCGTATTGCAGTGCCCCGCTGGAGTCGGTAAGTGCCCGGATGGCTCCTTTGCCGTCCTGGATGTAGTTGTAGGCTTTGCCAGCGGCTATGAATCCCAGGGCCGCGGCGCCGTAGGTGTACTGGCGGATGATGTTGCCGTTGGCGGCCTGTTCCTGGGTGAGCTGTCCGGTGATCGGGTCGGTGAGGAGTGTGGTGGTGGTGTTTGATTTGGTGATGCCGGTGCGGTGGTTGAGCGCGTCGTACGCGTAGCTGGTGGCTGCGCCGGAAGTGTTGGTTGAGGCCAGGTTGCCCGCAAGGTTCCAGGTGTAGCCTGTTGTGCCGTCGCTGGTGAGGTTGCCGTCGGCGTCGTAACTATAGGTGGCCGGGCCGTCGGCCCCGGTGCGGGAGGTGAGCTGTCCAGCGGGGTTATATGTGTAGCCTGTGGTCCCGGCGGGGGTTTGCTGGCTCAGGCGCTGTCCGTCGGGGCCGTAGCCCCAGGCGGTGTAAGTGGCCGAGCCGGTGCAGGTGGTTGTGCCGTAGCAGGCCTTGGTGAGCCTGTTGAGGGCGTCGTACGTGTAGGAATCGGTGGTGCTGTCCGCGTTGGCGATCTGGGTGGGGTTCCCGTCGGCGTCGAGTGTGTAGGTGCTCGATGCTACGGTGGTGGCTCCCGCTTTCGAGGTGATGGCCTTGGGCCGGTTGGCCGGGTCAAATGTCGTGGTGGTGGCCACTCCCGGCTGGGTCAGCGTCATCGTCCCGGTGGGCGTGTCGTAGGCGTAGGAGGCCAGTGTGGTGGTGCCTGATACCACGGATGTCAACCGCCCGTCGGCGTCATACGCCATTATCTGGGCGGCCGCACCGGGCTGAGCGGCACTGGTTTGGTGCCCACTGTTATCGTACGCGTACGACCATGTGAGCTGGCCCCTGCCGGAGCCCTGACTTGCGCCCACGACCTGGTTGAGGGCGTTGTACTGGTAAATGGTCGCCGCCCCGCCGTCAAGCTGGCTCCGGGTGCGGTTTCCATTGGCATCGAAGGAGTAGCTGGCCTGGCTGGTTTTGGTGCCGTCGGAATAGGTGATCAGCCAGATCGCCCCTGTGGGACTGCGCCCGTAGGTGGTGGTATGGCCTGAGGGGAATCTCTCCGAGGCGAGGCGCCCGTTGGTGTCGTAGATGAAGGTCCAGGTCCCGGCAGGGGTGGTGACGCTGGCGGGATGATTGGTCTTGTCGTAGGTGTAGCTGGTGGTCACGCCTCCCGGCGTTGTCGCTGACGCGACGTTGCCATCGGGGTCATAGGCGGTCGTCGACGGTCCGATCGTCGGGTCGGGCCCCTGGACTGAGACGGGGCGGTTCTCCGGGTCGAATGCCGTGGTGCTCGTGTGGCCGAGGGGGTCGGTTTCTGTCACAGCATTGCCGACTTGGTCGTAGACGGTGCTGGTGGCATGCCCCAACGGGTCGGTCACTTTTGTGAGCCGGTCGTCCCCGTCAAAGGCATAGGTGGTCTGGTAGGTCGCGGGGTTGGCACCGGAGACGTTGCCGCGGGGGTCGACCACGGACGTCTGCCGGCCTGCACCGTCGCGGCCGTAGGTGGTGGTCCGCCCTGTCGGGGTCGTCTGGGAGGTCAGGTCCCCGCTGGCGTTGTAGCCGAAGGCGGTGGTATTGCCGGACGCGTCGGTTGAGCTCTTCAGGGTTCCGTCAGGGTTGTACGTGTTGGTCACTGCGGTGATGGTGCCGCTTCCGGTGACCACATTCGGCCGGGTGATGGTGGCCAGGTTTCCTTTGGCGTCGTAGCCGTAGGTGATGGTGGTGCCGTTGAAGTCCCGGGTAGAGACGAGATCGTTGCTCGCGTTATACACGTACGCCTCTGCGGGGACGCCGCTGCCGTAGCCCAGGCTCTTGGTAGCGAGGTTCCCGCTGCTGTCGTACGTGAAGTAGGTGGCCGTCACGTCGGGCGCCACAACCCGCAGAATGTTCCCGCTGGCGTCCCACGCGTAGGTGGTAGTGTTGCCGGCCGGGTCGGTCTGGCCCACGATGTATCCGTTGAGGTACCTGTCCGTCGAGGTGTTGCTGAGGGGGTCCGTGATGGTGGCCGTCCCGGTCCCGGTGTTGTTCGGATCTGTCTGGGTCCATCCAAAGGTGGTCTTGTTGCCGAGAGGATCCAGTTGGCTGACAGCGCGCCCCGTGGCCGGGTCATACGTGAGACGGACAGGGAAGTTTCCATTGGCGTCCGTGACCTGATTCAGCCGTCCCCCGGAGTCGTACGAGTAGCCGGTGGTGGCGCCTGCAGCGTCGGTGAAGCTGGCCAGCCGTCCCGAGGCGTCATAGGTGTACGAGACCGAGCGGCCGTCGCTGGCCGTGACCGCGGTGATGTTGCCCGATGCGGGATCTCGCGTGATCGACAAGGATCGTCCCGAGCCCGAGACTGCTGACACCCGACCGCCGGCGTACTGATAGCTGAGGCCCTGCCCATTTCGGTCGGTCACCGAGAGCAGGCGGCCAGTGGTGTCGAAAGCCTTATTGATCAGGGTCTTGAACAGGAGCGTGTACTGGGCACCGTCGAACGAGAGTTTCGAGAGGACGCCGGGCGGGCTGGTGAAGGTACCGGATCCGCCTGAGGTGAAGGTCTCCACAGACCCTGATCCCGCGAAGTAGGTCGCGTCGCCGTTAGGTGCGATCGTGAGGTGCTCACCGAGGTTGTCGCTCCACCCGGTACCGAAGTCACTTGAGGCGGGTGAGCCTGAGGAATAGCCGCGTGTCACGGCCACTGGAATACCCACGGCCGCAAGGGACAGGTCATTTCCGGCAGGGGGCCGGTAGTTGAACCACCCGGTCAGCGAGTCGACCGGGTCAGCCTGGGAGGCGTGGATCGTCGTCCCGCCGGCCGTTGTCCCGCCATACCATTGCTGGGCAGGCTGGGCTACTGCGGGGGCTCCTCCGTTCATGGGAAACGTCGTTACCACCGTCGCCGTGAGGGTCTGGCCGTCGGTGAAGGTCTGTGTGAATGAATACGACACACTCCAGGTACCCATGCACATCGAGTCCGTCACGGCCAGCGGCGATGCAGTCGTCGTTCCCATCGTCGGACTGACACGCGGGTAGTAGGGGGAATAGAGACTGTGCCAGCCATATGTATAGTCGTTCATGACCTGCGTCCCGCAGGCATCCCAGACCTTCACCGCCTGGCTGTTCGATGAAGGGGCAGTGTTCGCCACGCCTCCCGACCCACCCGTATAGGTAGCGTCGTAGGTATTGATCGTCCCGCACGGCGCAACCAGCCCCGGGAAGGGTGCCGCGGGATCTGAGCAGTCGCTGGCCCGCCCGAATCCGTCCGTAGCATGGCCGGGCGAGATCATTACCGCCGTAATATCCAGTGTGTCACCGCTGGGGCTCGCGACCGTAGCCGAGACCTTCGATGCCTTCGGGGCGGGATCCTTGGCCAGGGGCTGGCTTTCGTGACCCTTGGGCTGGCTTCCTGGTTTCGCCTGCGCCGCAGGCGACTTCTTCGTCGAGATGGCCTGTACAACTGAGACAGGTCCTGCATGGCTGGCTGGAGACGCCAGGGCCGGCGGGGCCAAGACAGGGATTGCCGTACCTGCGCCCAAAATCAACGCCAGCACGGCAATTCCAGCAACAGCTTTGTTTGCGCCGCGCGAAAACATGGAACCGATCAGACGAGCACCGAAAATGCCCACGCTGCATCCCCCTTAAGCCGTGGGTCCTGGGCGCCTGAACGGTGCTCAGGAAAGCAATATACCGCTGGGGGACAGGAGATGAAAGGCTCTGAACGAAAAATGAACCCTGCTGGTCTGAGACCGGTACTGCCATGAACGGTGAATCGAGCACGGACCCGCCGTTCCAATCTGCCTTTGATTGTTATCAATCGGCCGGAATCCAGTTCTTTTAACTCACCATAGGTCAGGACTTTTTACCTTGGTGGTCAGACAGATTGCCCGGGTAGACCATCCGGTAAACCTGCAAACGTAGGTCCGACTTAGGACTTCAGCAAGATGCGATTTGTGGGCTTTGATCAGAGCCGGTGTGTTGTCTCAGCTGGACGGCTGGGGACCAAAGGCTGTTGGTCCTTGTTCCGTTGTCGTTGATTGATGGTCGTAGATTTCGAGGGAGCTGCGTTTCGGGTGACCTTGGTTCTTGATCAAGTGGACGCGGATGGCGGTTGCGTAATCCGCAGAAGTGACGGCGAGGAGTAGAGCGGGTCGGATAAGTTTCAGGAGCAGGTTCATTACCGCACACCTGCTCGACGCCGACCGGCTGGCTGCCATTCGAGAGCACTTACCCGAGGACATGAATCTGAACCCGCAGTTGGTGACTGCTCGCTCCTGCTCCCGGACGTACGGCGGCAGCGCAGGCCCGTGGGGAGGCGTCGGGGGCGCCGCCCTGACACGCTTTCAGATCACCACCCTTCGCCAAGGCAATCTCATCGTCGCCTTCGTTGACGAGCGGCCCTTCGGGTACCGCGTCGCTGCTGGAGAGCCGGATGTCTCGGACCCCGCAGAGTTCACCGACCAGGGGTGGACTCGGTTCCCAGGCGCCATGAAATGACCGGTTGCCGTCCATTGGTCCGCCGCACACATAAATCCCATCAGGGCCGGATGGCTGAACGGGGCCAGCGGCGTCTGCACTGCTACCGCCAGGAGTGACCCATGTCAGACCAGCAAGCGCCGAGTGTCCACACCGCTGAAGAACTTGCCGCATCACGCGCCTGGTGGGCCCGTGAGCGTCGCGCCAAGCAGATCGCAGGTCGTGATCCTGCCCAGTGCTGGCCTACCACCATGCTGGCCGAGGGGCCGGACGGGCGCAGCGCTGTCATCTGGCTCAGGGAACTGGCTGAGGCCGAGTTGGCCGCCGAGGCCCAGCCTGACCGTCAGGCGGCGTAGTGTGCGCTCCTGAGCTGTCTCCCGGCCTCAGCCGGCGAGGCGGCGCAGAACCACCTGTTCAGCTTCGTAGGCCGCGACCGCCGCATTGCCAGGCTTTACACCCATAGCCTGAAAGTAGACGGCAACCGTAGGGGCATTGAGCATTGTCTTGCCGGCGACGATCCGACGGGCTACTTGCTCACTGTGTCCGGTTCGAGCCGCCAGTTGCGCGAAATCGAGCCCGCTGGTCTGGAATCCCGCGGCCAGCTGGGCCCTCGCGGATCCATCGATGAGTGCCTGGCTGGCCGCATGGTACTCGGGGGTCCTGTCAGACCATGGGCCGGGCGCAGGAGGAGACGGCTGGTCGCGGCCGTCAAGATCGGGGAGCCCGGTCAGCGCCGGACCGTCATAGCCGTATTCGGCCAGGTCGTTCCCGTCGGTGTACACGCTGGCCGCAGGAACATCGGCGAAGACCACCGGCCAGTCATTGTCCTCGCCCGTCTCCCCGTAGGAGTGCTGGCGGGCGTACTTCTCGCTCAGGGTGACCCAGTCCTCCTGGTTGATGGCACCGATGCCTGGTGGCAGGGCGCGGTAGATGCGCACGGTCGCCTCGGGGTTGTCGCGCACAGCGCGCAGCTGGCGCATCGTTTCCGGGTCGGATTCCCCCGAGCCGTGGTTTTCAGGGTGCTCAAAGACGTCGGGCCCGAAAGACTCCGTGATTCGCGTGAGTGGATTTGAGTAGCCGTCATCAGTGGGCGCCCGGTGGCCGACGCGGTAATCCTTCATGGGGTCAATTGTAGGCATCAGGGCGACAGGAGACTCAAGGAGGGCCTTGGTGGTGAATTGGCCATCGCGGGCGCGCGGATGGAGATCGTTGAAGTTCATATCCATCAGTGTGCGGCCGCGACCGGAAGCCTGATGGGAAGGCTGTTTCCCAGTGTTCCACCGGGCATCAGATTTTGTTAGACCATGGTCATTTCTCTCAAGAAGAATGATTTGTGGACCCGAGCTTTTCACCCACCCGATTACCCCGAAGGGATCTCATGACCCTAGACCTCCCCGCCGTATTGCCCGTCCTCTCGACAGCAACAGGACGGTTCATCCTGGTGCCGTACGAACCCTCACACGCGGAACTTCTGGCTGATGTGCTGGGGCATGCCGAGGTCTGGGCACAGGGCTACGGAGATGGAGAGCCGCTGCCCGCCGGCAGGGACGAGCTGCTGTCCTTCATTGAGCGCCGGTACGTCGGCCTCCCGGTTTTCTCCATTTTCACATCGGGCCTGGACCCGCGATTTGTCGGAACTACCGGACTCACAGACTCACAGGCCGACACGGAGCGGGTGAAGATTGGCCGCACCGTTGTTGCTCCGGAGTTCTGGGGATCCATGGTCAACCATGAGGTGAAGCTGGCGTTGCTGGGGTGGCTCTTTGATTGCGGGGCCGGACGAATCGAGGCAGACGTCGACCCCCGGAACTCCCGCTCCATCACCTCCCTGTGCCGGTTTGGCTTCACGGTGGAGGGGACGCGCCGCCGCTCGTCCCAGCGGTTCGACGGAACCTGGAGGGACATCGTCATCCTGTCCCTGCTGAGGGAGGAATGGGTGGATGTGGCTGAACGGGCCCAGACAACCCTGGCGGGCTGGACTTCACCGGTGGCTGCCTAGCCAACCCCCTCCGCAGCCATCGTCATTGTTACGTCGATCCACTGATTTGTGACAACCCCAAAATGTGACCGTAAACGAGTGAGTTCGACATATTGCCTCCACAAACGGCCGGGAGGCCCCGGGGCAGCGGGCTAATTTTGGAGTAGAACCGCCCACTCCCCCGGCGCCAGCACCGTAAGAAAGGAACCACCTTGGACCACAGCGAGAAAATATACCGAGCGACGCTCGAATACATCCAGGCAGTCCTGGGCGTGGCCAAGTTCTACGACAAGCGGGAATTGACCTGGCATGTGGAGGCCGGCCTCCAGGGGGCCAGCTACACGTACTGGGTGCTAGATCCGGACGGCAAGGCACTGGAACCCTTCGTCCTTAAGGGGGCTGTTGCCGGCTTAGGGGCAAGGGCGATCTCCAGCGCTGGCACCGTTGCGCTCCTCTACAAGAGACTTCTCGAACTGCACGCGCGCAAGTCAGATGAGGACCCTCAGCACGAGTTCACCTACGTCGGAAGTCTGCGCCCAGTGAAGCCACGCCCGGCCGCGCCGGCAATCGCCAATCCCACCAGGCCCAACCCCGCCCCAGTGACACATCGGCGCCCCGTATGCCCAAAACTCGAAGAAGAGGAGAAGGAAAAGCCCGAGGATGACTACGGGCTGTGGTGAACCTCCACTGGGTGGCCGAAGGCTTGGGCCCTCGCGCATAATCGGGACCGGGCCGCACACCTAAAGGTAAGCGGCCTTGCCGGCCGCCCCGATCTGGTTTCCGTTCTAAGGAGTCCCCATGGGAAGCAACACCGCCACGGCCATCGCAGAGGCACCCGTATCGTCCGCTGAAGAAGAAGCAGCTGCGCTTCAGGCTGCCGCATTATTTAGTCGCGGATTCGACCTGGAACTCGCCCGCATCGCCGCGGCCCTTCCCAGCACTGATTCGTTCAGGCCGCTGATCGGCAGGGTGATTTTCGCTCAGGCAGGACCGTTCCGCTACCGGGTGGATGGCGCCGTCCTGCCCACCCTGGAATGGGACCGGGAAACCTGCCATGCGGCCGCTGAGAGGGCTGTCAGCGAGCTGCACGCGCGCCTGGTGGACGGTCTGGACGACCGGGCGGCCACGGCAACGGTGGGGCTGATACACCAGCTCATTTCGGACTTCCAGGTCGACGTCGATTGGTTCGATGACCTGGCCGAATGGATCCCGGTGGCTTCGGCCGCGTAGTCGCCAAGACGAAAGCTGGACCAAGCCCTCGCTCGGGTGTGGTCCAGCTTTCGTCTTGCTGGCGGCAGATCAGGCCGTCTAGTAGTTGCTGCCGTGGGTCTCGAACAACGCCTCGAAATCCTCCAAGTTAGACGCTGCGAGGATCTCGTCGTGGAGCTTGTCGGTGGCCTGGCCAGCCAGGTTGATGGCTTTCAGCTGGCCCGCCTTGTTTTTGATGACGATGCTGACTCGACGGAAGACGCCGTCTTGTTCCTGTGCGAATCGGGCCAGGGCAGCCCATTTGGCTGAAGTGTCGCCGAGCGCATGGTTGTGAGGATCCACAATGTCCACGGCGATGCCGTCCTCCGTGGTGTGGAAGAAGACCAGGTCCGGGTACAGGGACTTGTCAACGTCCTGTTGGGTGTAGGAGACGGAAAGACCATTGGCGGGGCTGGGCGGGTTGCGGTACCAGCCGAGGAGGGACTCCCGTTGAAGTTCTGATTTCAGGACGCCTTCCTCCCAGCTCGTGGGATCCTCCGGAAATGTGCCCTTGGCCGTGGCGTACAGGTGCTTTGGCCATAGGGGAAGGTCCTTGACCGATGCCTTGTCGGCGGCGACTTTCTTCGTCCGGACCTTGATGGTGTCGGGCAGGGCCAGGACGTCGAGCTGCGGTTTACCGGCCGGGTGCCAGATGGTGTTCAACTCTTGCTGCTGCTTGGCCGACAGCAGGCTTACCTCCGACCCAATCTGCGTCTGCCAGGAGGCGATCAGGCGCTCGGACTCTTTCTCCAGGGCATGATGGACCGATTCGGTTCGCGCCATGGCGGCAATGCGCACAATGATCTCCCGCTCTTCCATGCCGGCTCCCAGGAGGTCCCGCTCCGTCCAGGCTGCGACCGCGTCGGGAAGCTTGCGGGCGGACTCACGCTGCAGTTCAGCGAGGTTGTTCACGCTCGTGGCCACGGACTGGGCGGTGACCGCCATTTCAGTGCCGGCCAGGGTCTCGTACGTTTTCGTGGCGAAGGAGGCCACCAGCAAGGACTTGGCTATTTCATCGAGCGAAACCTTCAGGCGCCGGTACTCGGCGTCCATGACCCCTACCAGCAGGGCCTCCGCCTCGTCGGAGAAATCCTCCCCTGACGGCGAAGTGACACCGTAATTGTCGAGCTTGACGGCGAGGGCCACAAGGCGGCTGACGTTGTTGTGATAGCGGCGGAGTGGCTTGAGCTCCTTCGGGAGTCGGTTGGCCAGGTCGAACACCTCGTCCGGAACCGTCGGGTTTCGTCCGATGGTGATCGGGTTGATGACAACGCCAGTCTTGATGGTTTCATCGTCAACGAAAGATGAGACGACCTTGGCGACCTCGTCCGCCTTGTAGCGGGGCAGGTACAAGGTGACAGAGTTCAGGTCTTCGAAACCCGGCTCGTCGACGCTGCGAGCCAGAGGCGTCCTGACCATGCGCCCGATCAGTTGGGCGATGGCCGTAAATTCCACGGCCGAGCGAAGAGACACCATAACCTCGGCCCGGGGGCAGTCCCAGCCGGTGGTCAGTGCTGTTTTGAAGATGACGGCCCTGACGCGGTGATCCTTGGTGACATCCTGGGGCGCCATGTGGGAGATGCTGCGGGTGAACTTCAGGCCGTTCTTGGTTGTGGTTACCTCGATGCTGGGGGTCTCGCTGAAGGCGTGGGCGATCGAGTCGGGGTGGTCGAATCCATCCCAGGTCTCAGTCATCGACTGGACGATCTCACCGATCTTTGCGGCGGAGACCTTGTCGGGGACCTGGACAACCAGCAGTGGCTTGACATCGTCACGGCCCTCGGAGGCGATCCGCTGGGCTTCCCACAGCTGGTCGAACCGAGAGAGCACCCTGACTGCTTCCCGGACCAGGGTGTCATCCGTGGACTGGTCGTCAACCGTGTAGTTGACGTCGATCCTGGCCTTGATAAGTCCGGATGCCCTGACCTTCTCCTCGTCGGCGACAACGGTGGCCAGGGTGCGCTGGACCTTGTTGTCTTTCATGGCTTCGTTGAATTTCTGCGGGGTGGCGGAGATGCCGACGATCACGGGCGTCGGCTGGTTGAAGACTACCCGGATCACCCCGTTTTCGTCCTTCACCTCGATCCTGGCGCCGTCAATGATCCGTCGCAGGATAGTCGGCTTCTTGGATTCCGCTTCTCCTGACCTACGGTGGGCTTCGTCGATCACAATCAGGAAATCGGCGCCACGTTCTTCGATTGTTCTGCCGATGGTTTCCCAGAGGGAGTACCGCCGGCTGTCGCCAATTTTCACGTGCTTGGTGGCACCGGAACCAAGCTTTTGGACGTTCAGGAAGTAGACCATTCCGGTGTCAAACGTTCGTTGGTCGAATTGGGAGTCGACCGTTTGGAGCATCTGGCCGGTGATCTGGTCGCTGGCGGCTTCGATCTTTTCCTTGGACTGCTCATTGAGGTCCGCGTTGTCTGTTACCCAGAGGACCGTCAGCGGCCGGTTGGAGGGCTCGGTGGCGCTGCCGAAGTAGAGGTTCTCCAGCATGGAGGCGGCGATGACCGTCTTGCCGGCACCTGTGGGGGCTGTGACACCGACAGCGCTCAGCCGGGTGCTGTCGCCACGGTAGCGGTCCATGGCCTCGCGGACTTCCCGGAGCGCCCGGGTGCTGACTTCTGCCTGGTAATCGGCAAGAGTGAACTTCATCGTCAGCCCTTCTTGTTGACTTGAAATGAGGACAGGTAGGAGCCGTAAATGCGCTCGACCTCGAGATGGGAGGCGAAGTAGGCCCTGGCCTCGTCGCCTTGCTGGTTAGACTCCGTCACAATGAACAGGTGAGTCAGGTTGGGGTGGTCCTTCTCTGCCAGCAGTTCCGCCAGTGCGGCGGCCTTGCCCGGTTTGAAGAGGACGGCCAGCTTGGCGTCCTCCGAGACCGCATAGCCCTGCCTGAGGGTCTCCCGTTCAATGAGCGGGCCCACGGCGCCGGCGCGCAACCAGAACACGCCTGCCAGGGCATCAAATTCCAGGCCGGTGCGCACGCGTGCAGCATCCAGGTACGTCAGGTTGAAGAACGCGACGTTGGCGGCCAAGCCTTCGCTGTACGTCGAGCCGTCCTCGCGAATGCCGGTGACGACCGTTTCGATCCGCGGCTTGGTCACGTGGCGGAACACGCCCAGGGCCTCGTATTTGTCATCCCCGGGACCATGCCCGGCCTTTCGGAGTTTGGTGTCGTCCTTTGCAGCCAACTCGTTGTTGGTCACCAGGATTGATTGCCGGGTGCCGCCGTCCTCTGCGTTGAGGCGCATCACGGCCTCTGCCGTCGTCCCGGAACCACCAAAGAAGTCGAGGATAACGGCGTCCGCAGGGGCAGCCATCCTGAACCAGCGCATCAGGACCTCATGGTCCTTTGGATTAGGAAACCGGGTATCGCCCATTATTGATGTGAGGTGAGTGCTGGCGATGCTACGCACCTTGTTGAAAGTCGGGATTGGCATTTCCGACATGTACTCCGTGAGGTACTTTTTGCGCCTAGGCAGTGACCCGGAGAATGAAATTCGCGCTTCGGAAATCAGTGACTGCATAAGGCCTTGCTCGATGGCCCACCCATTGTCAGGAGGATCTATCACACGGCCCGTGTCTGGATCGGTCACAGGATATTTCAGGTTCGGACGGAAAAGACGGTTGGTGAGGTCTGCCGTGTCATAGATTCGACCGAGCGCGTCTATTGAATTGAAACCACGTAGGCCTGTTGCGATGTTCTTCGAGTGTGCTTTGATAAATGAACGCAGGGCATCCTCAGCCTCTGTCACACTGCAGCCCGACGACAGGGCAGTTTCGACAACATTGAGCATCTGCGGGGCGAACGGTTTGGGGTCTCGGAATCTTGCGACCATGTCTTTGTTTCGTCCGTAGATCAGCATGTAGTCGACACCCCCAGCATGGTGCCTTGCCAACGCAGACCCCCCGCCCTGCCAAGTGATGTTGGCAATAAAATTACTTTCCCCGAACTCTTGGTCGAGGAGCATCCGAAGTCGATGGTGCTCACCATCCCCGATGGCCACAATCACAACACCGGTTTCGGTCAGAAGCTCTTTTGCCAGCTGCAGGCGCTTTTCCATGAAGGACAGCCATTTTGAGTGTTTGTAGGAATCCTGCTCGCCGACGTAGCGGTCGTTATATTTCCAGGTCTTGTTGCCTGTGTTGTAAGGCGGATCGATATAGATCAGGTCGATCTTTCCGGCGTGCGTGTACTGGAGCATCTCCAGGGCGTGGTAGTTCTCGCCGTTGATTACGGTGTGCACCGGGTCGGTGTCGGCGCCGCGCTTGATAGTGGAGATGGGTTCGAGACCGGGGTACATGACGTCGCCGAATTCACGGGCGACGGAGAGGCCTGCCACCGGGTAGTCGATGGAGGTGTCGTCCCCTTCAGCCAGAGTGGCGGTGTCGCCGTTGATGGACGTAACGCGGTGGAAGGTTCCGTCGGATTCACGGATCACCTTGGAGCCGGCCTTGACCGGGACCTTGGGCATGCGGATACCCTCGGGCTGGTGGCGTTCGAAGACCAGGCCGAATTTTTTCGTCGACTTCTCGATCTCGGCCTGCAGCTTGCCGCGCAGCTCCGGGTCTGTGACCTGGGACAGGTACAGCTCTAACATGGTTTGGTCACTCAATGGTTCTCCTCGAGGTGGTCTCCACCATTACCTTATGTGTTGTGGCGGGCCGGGAATGGCCGGCGGGCACCGGTGGCGCAAGAAAGCCCCTGGACACCGCGTCCAGGGGCTTTCGGCAGCTCTAGGAATCAGTGGGATTCAGGAGCGTGATGGCGCCCAGGGCTCCGAGGGTGTCCAGGAACGTGGTCTCGGTCCGAGGATCCACCCAACGGACATTGCCGCTCGGCGGGGCCTGGGTCGTGTATGGGATGTAGCTGGTGGTCACCAGCACCAGCGGCTGGTCGTGATCCCAGGAGGCGATGTCATCCAGTCGCTCGTTGCGCGGGGTGAAGAAGGCCGTCAGCGTGTCCTCTGATTCCAGGGACGGGTCGAACATGCCGGAGTTGGTGGCCTGGGCCAGCAGAAGCTCCTGCTCAGCGTTGGCCACCTGCACGGCCGCCACGTAACGCAATTCGAACGCCTTGGCGTCCCCCTCATCGGTGTCGGGGAGCTCGGCGTAGCCGTCAATGAGCTGCTCCACCAGTTCGGTGCGCGTGTCTGCGAGGGTGACGGCGCGGTCGATCATCATGCCGAACTCGAAGGTTCCACCGTCCGGGTGGGTCGCAGTCAGCTGGTCGGTGTCGGCGTCAAGGGTGAGGGTTGCCATGGGTCAAACTCCTAAAGTGTGGTGGTGATCTTGACTGATACTATGCAGCCAAAAGTTCGACGCTGGACAAGTTTAGGGTTTCGTCCAGGAGCCGCCCCAGGTTCTGCGGTGTTTTGTCGTTGATCAGGGTTGTGGTGATGTTCTCGGGCCTGAGCCCCTTTTCAGAGACATGGCCGTTGACGGGACCCGTGCCGGGACGGTGGATCCGGACCACCGGGCCGCCCTGTGCCAGCACCCATTCAGCCTCGGAATCGAAGCGGACATCGGTGAGGACCGCGGCCTGAGGCTGTTCCTGACTGATTTGTCGGGCCACGTAGTCTGTCCAGACGTTGGCGCCGTAGTTGGAGCGTCCTATCTCGGTTCCGTAGACCTGCAGGAGACGTCGAATCTCAGGTCCGTGGAAGCGGTGGTTCTTGGCCGCCTCCCAGTCCCCGCCCGTCTCCTCGAGGAGCTGGGCGACCGTTATGCCGCCGTCAAGGAACGGGTCCAAGGTGACCAGGTCATCAATCAGGCTGGCTTCTGTGCGGCCAGTGTCCTGGAAATCGCCACGGACGATGGCGTCGCCGTACACCTTGAAAGTCCGGACGATCTCCGGGCCGTAGACGCGGTGCGCCGAGGCCGCTGCCCAGCTGCCGTCGATCCGGCCGAGCAGCATGCCCAGGGTCAGGGTCCCGTTGAGCCTAACGTCGAGGAGGGCAACATGGGCCTTGACGGCATCACCGAAGGCGTACCTGGTGTAGCCGTGATGCTTGACCAAATGGGAGCCGGCGGTGTCCTTGCCGACCTGTGCAAATCCGTTGAGCCCGACGATGTCCATGGCTGACCTTTCTGTGAGGGTGGTTTCGATTGCTCCTATGCAGTTGCCGGCCCGGCGGCGGCCATGTTGCGGCTCTGGACGGCGAAGACGAGCTCTTTCAGGCTTTGCTCCACCTTCAGGGCGTGAGGTACGTCGGCGAATACGACGCGGTCGTCCATGCTGGTCACGCCGTTGGCGGCGTTGACGATGATGAGGGTTCCGCAGCGGAAGATGCGGTCCAGGATGCCCCGTTCGGTGCGGATGTCCTGGACGCGGGCGAGCTGGGAACTGATGGCCCGCTTGTAGAGGACTCCTTCTTGGACCATGATCTGCCGGTCGGTCACAACGAAGATCCGGCACCACCACTTGAGGATTGGAGCCACCGCGTAATGCAGGGTCAGGTAAAAGGTGACAGCCTGCGCCACCCAGTACACCCAACCGTCGACCAGGTCCCGGGGAACGAAGATGTAGCAGGCAGCTGCCATCGCGATGAAGACCAGCCAGCGGATGACTGGCCAAAACAGCACCTTTGGATGCGTGCGCAGCAAGGCGACGGGGACCTCTCCCAGGCCGACGCGCACGCTCTTGGGCAGCTTGACGGTGGAAGTGTGCAACTCGGGATGAAGGGGAATGTCGATGGCGCTTCTCCTTTAGGGGTGAGACGACCGGGCCGGCTGCCGCCGGCCCGGTCTCAGGGTTTTAGACGCTTGCTGGGACCAACCGGGTGCGTCGGCGGCGCTCAGCGTCAGTGATGCGGGCCATCGCAAGCGCCTGGCCTGCCGTCCAGTGCTCCATGCGGAGGGCGCTGACATTCGCCCCCGGAAATTCCTGGACCGGCTCGCCGTTGATGAACCGCTGGTAGCTGCCATCGGGTTCCACAGCAATGCGGGCTGTGTATGTGCGGGTGCTGCAGCTGACCTCGCAAACTCGCTCCACGCCGTTGGCAATGAGGTCGAAGCCCTTGTCCTGTGAGGCCACCTTCAGCGCACTGAGCTCGCTCTGGTACGCCTCGGCGGACATGATGGGCTGGGCGAGATGGGCTGGCCGGGCTGCCTGCTGGCGTGGTGCGGGTGTGGCTTGGTGCTCGGGGATCTTCAGGTCAATCTCCTTGGCCATCAGCGCTGCGGCGGTCAGCTGCCGGTTGAACTTGCCCTCGCCGAATCCGACGGTCACCTTGGAGGTGTCGCCGTCCTGGCCGAAGGTGCGGGGCACCCGGCCCTGGACGAACATTTCCTCGCCGTCGATCATCACCCGGTCACCCGCGTTCAGGGTTGCCAGCTGCACGACGCGCTTGCGGACGCCCCGGAGCTTGGAATAGTCGGGCAGCGGCTCTTCCCGCGGTTCAACCCGACGTGCCGGCGGCTTCTTCAGTCCACGGGTCTCCGGAGCCTGTGTCGATGCCCGTGCCGGGACATCGGACGTTGCTGCATGCTGCGCCAGGGCTGTCAGGTTTCCGGAGCGGGCGGCCGCCACATACTCAGCACGCTGCTTGGCCCGTTCCGTGTAGTCATGGTCGATTCCTGTTCCCGGCTTGTGCCCGGTTGGGCACTTGTGTGCGAGGGCCGCGGCCGTGAAGCGACCACATTGCTCGCAGCGCTCAACACCGGCGCCAGGAGATTGCTTCACGGATCGGTTGTAGACGGCCCCGGGTCGCGGAGATGCCTTCAGCCGCTCAAATACTTCCGGGGCGACGCGGTGGCCGTAGAGCTTACTGCCGATCTGGGTGGCCATGGTCCCTGTGGCCGGGTCGTAGCCGACCTTGTCCAGGAACGATGAGGCGACCGGTGTCAGTTCCACGCCCTCGGCCGCCCGGCGGGCCTTGCGGGCTTCCAGAAGGTCGCCCACCTTGGCCAGGGCCGTCATCGGCCGGCGTGATTCCAAGACGGCCGCGACGGCCTCCGACACCTGTGCCGAGGCGTCGTCGTCCGGCCCGCCCAGTGCCGTGGTTTCCCACGAGTTAGGGCCGGTCATCGTCACACGGACCCAGCCCTGCCGTGCTGCGCCTCCCTTGAGGGCAACGGACACGGGCACGTCAAAAGTGGGGTTGCCGTGTTCCTTGCTGTACCGCTTGATGGCTGTGGCCGAGGGCATGCGCAGCTGGATGTCCCCGTTGCCGTAGCGCATGCGGTGCGTGCGGCGGTGGCCGGACATGGCCTGGCCGAGGGTGCGCTGAGGAGTGTAGTCATCGGGCATCTGGGAGATGGACTTGGCCGATTCGGCGTATTCGGCGGCCACGAAGTTGCGGTTCCACCACTCTTCACGGTGTTCCGTGGTCATCGGTGACGCAACGGCATCCATGGTGGTGGCGGGCACGAAGCCGATGGACTTCAGTTGCTCGAGGCGGCGGGCCATGAGTGCGCGGTTACGGTCCGCGTTGAGGGTCACCCCCGCTTCCGGGTGGGTGATCTCCCTGAACTGTCCGCCGACTGGGATGCCTTTGGGCTGGCGGGGCTTGGTATCTGTGCTCATACCCTCTGGTGTGCGGCCGACGGCACGAATGCACAGTCCGAGGCTGGGTCAGAGGTTTTCGTGTGGCACAGCTGTGTCATGATTCGACACGACACAGTTGCAGAAATTGCTTAATGCCGGAGAACCGTCGATGCCCCTGATACTTTCGTGGTATCGGAAAACAGTTTCAGCAATGGGATTGGGCCACCCGGCCGTTCCGAGACACAGCACCACTACTGGTCACGAACAGCCAGCCCCCTTGGGGTTTGAGATTCAAAGGACAGTGAAAGCTATGGCTACTACTCCGAATCGGCGCGTTGGGCGCCGCAGCAAGGGTGAGCGCAAGGTTGTTGCGTTCCGTCTGCCGACCGATAAAGCCGACATGGTCAATGAGCTCGCCGCCAAGGAAGGCTATAAGTACGTCAGTGACTGGTTGGCGCAAGTTGTCGAGGATCGGATCGACAAGACCGACTTGTCAGCGATCAGGAACCAGGGGGAGCTGCCCATTGGCCGCATTGCCTAACTAAAAAAATGAAGGCCCGCACGAGGCGGGCCTTCGAAGCATATGACTTCTACCTGAGTAGCTTGCCGGCGATGACAGGTTAGAAGCCGACCGAGGTTCTTGCGAGCCCTGGCATTTGCATACACAGCCCGAGGGCTGCCTTACTTCCCTGAAAGGTCAAACGACCTTTGCAGGCCCTTCGTCCTGAAAGGATTAGTCCTATCGTACCCCAGCATGGGCTCATGCTTCCAGACTCACAGAGTCACGGCGCGCCGCGTGTCGCGGACGACCCTGCAACCGTGTGGTCTGCCCTGGCCCCTCTTCTTGCCGGACAGCCCAGAATGCGGCTGTCCCGCGACGCCGGACAGTCCTATCCCCAGCGATTTGAACGTGACCTCACGCCGGGCTTACCTAGCGTGCCTGCTGCCGTGCGCATCTTCGGCAAAGATGGCGCCTGCGCCGCCATCTTCCTGGACTTCGACTCCTCGGTGGCCGGCCTCGACTGGGTTGAAGCCGACGTCAAGTCTGTGCAAACGTGGCTGTACGAACACGGGGCCCGATGGATTGAGGACTACTCCCCCAATGGCGGCCGCCACATCTACGTTCCCCTCGCACAACGCGTAGCCTTCAGCGACGCCCGGGCCTTGGTTGAGGCATTGGGATCCAAACACCGAACGTTGGATAAGACCCCGCACCAAAACCTCCTGCACGGGTGCATGCGCACACCAGGAAGCCGTCACAAGCGCGGCGGACATCAATCCCTGGCAATGAGTCTTTCCATGGCCTACGACGTCGCCCGACGCCCCAACAGCGCCCAGGTGTGGGACGCACTCTACGGCAGCCTTGCTCCGGAAATTGAACGAGCCAAGACCCAGCAGCTCGCCCTGGTGGAACTGCCGACGGCGCCTTCGTCAGGGCCTCGCGATCTTGATGGCCAGCGCATGTCCCGGGCAATGACCCAAATCGCTTGCCACGGCCTGTATGACGTCAACCGGTACGCCAGCGACTCGGAGGCCAGGCAGGCAGTCATCACTGCTGCGGCGGCAGCTGGGCTGGAGGTTCTTGATGTGGCCCGGCGAATGAAGCAGGGCCTTTGGCCTGGGCTGGCCTCTTTCTATGCCCGCTACTCCCCCGTCAGCCGAAGCAAGGCGCTGAGGCGAGATTGGCAGAAAGCCCAGGCGTTCTTGGCCAAAAAACAGGCACATGAAGCGACAAATGACCATGCACGTAAAAACCCCACTAGCGAGCTTAAATCACAGGGGGGTAGTTCTCTTCCTAATAAATACGCCGTTGCGAACTCGCCGGCCGAGCACCAGTGGATCCGTACCTGGCGGAATTCACTGTCGTTGGTCGAATCCCGCTATACCTCCTCCCGCATGGGGCTCGGCCGGCGCATGGTGCTGCGTGCACTGGGTCAGGCAGCACATATGTCAGGAAGCCGATTTATCGAGTTTGGTGACAGATCCTTGGCGGTGGCAACTGGTATGGACCACACCACGGTAGGAACACACCTGAGGGCCCTGCGCGTCGAGTTAGACCCCCTCGTCACCCTTGTTGAAGCCGGCCGAGGCACAAAAGGCGACCTCTACCAGCTGAACATGCCGACCGAGGCCATGAATCGAGCCGAAAACACCCCCTGGCGCCGCGGCAAGCTTCACGCATTGCGGCCCGTTTTCCGTGAGCTGGGCATGGTGGCAGCATTCGTATACGAAGCTCTTGAGAATAGCCCCACTCCCCTGCTGACGGCGGACATCGTTCGAGTTACCGGCCTGTCGCGAACGGCCGTCTCTGAGGCGCTGGAGATCCTGGCAGCCTGGAACATGGTCGCGCGGGACCATGCCTGGTCGATCGTCGCAGGAACCAGCCTCATCACCCTGGCAGAATACTTTGGCGTCATGGAAGCCGTCGCGGCCCAGATTCACAAATACCGCTGCGACCGGGCCATTTGGCATGCCTGGCTGGCGGCCAATGTTGTTGTCGACCCCCTCCTCCCCTCCCCCACTGAGGATTACCCGTGGGAAACGTATGAAGGTCCCCCCGAGGAACAGACCCTCGCCGATTGGGCTTACAGGGCGGCCTGATAAGTACGAAGTCCGCGACTCTGTGAGTCACGGACTTCGTGTGGCATGTTGGTCGACTTCTTCGTCAGTACCGGGGAGGCAAGCCCAGGGAATCCCGAAGTTCCTGCTCCGTGCTTCCGTGGAGCTCGTCCTTTCGCTGCAGCAGCAAATCAATCGCCACGCGCACCAGGGTGTTGTCAGTGATTCGCTCGCCCTGTCCGAACTTGGCGTTGTGGATTTGCATGGTGAGAATCTTCAGGTCCACCGACTGATCGGGGAAAAGCCGCATCTCCTTGCGCACAAGCTTCAAGTAATGAGGCCGGGCAGACTCATGCTCCGCTGCCACTTCAGGCTCCTGGGCGACCTGCGCGATGGGTGCGGCAACAACTTCCGGTGCAGGCGGCGCAGCGGCAAGCTGGACGGGCTCCGCGGGCACATCTTGTACTGGGATTGGCGCGGGAACGGATTCAGCGGCCGGCTCCACGGCTCCCACTCCCCCGGCCGGTGCTGGCTCGACCTTCAGTGGTGCTGCCTGGGCTTGGGGCTCCTCCGGGTGTTCAGCAACAGCTTCGTCAACAACTGCCGGATTGGCAGCAGAGCTATCCCGAACCAGTGCCATTTCCGGCGAATCGGTGTTTAGCATGCTTCGCATGCTGCGAATGACAGCCATGTTTTACCCCTGATCCTTGTTGGCCCAGATGCTCAGCAATTCCCTGGCAACGTCCTTGTAGTCTGCTGCCGCTTTTTCCGAGTTTTGGTTTGATTCGTAGTTGGAAGCAACTTGGCCAACCATGGGAGCCCGTTCGTGGACCTTGTACGTGCGCACATATGACTTGCAAACCAGAAGGCCCGATTCCCGCAGCATCTCTTGGGCTTCGGTGGCGTCACTCAGGGACCGCGAATCAACCTTTGTGACTACAACCCGGTAGTCAGCATCACTCGGCTTGATTAGCGTTTCATAGGTACTGATCAGCGGTAGCAATGCCAGAACTGCCGGTTCTGTCGGCAAGATAACGAAATCTGAGTTTTCGACAACGGTTTTCAGCACATCCGTGTTTTGAAGATTGCCTGGAGTGTCAACAATGATTGTGTCGTAATCCAGGCTGCGGAGCTGTGTCAGAACCTGCGGGTCCGTCTCGCTGACGACATCAAAGGCAAGTTGCCGGTCTTCAGGCTGCTGGTCGGCTGTCGTCGCCCACATGGTCACGGAACGCTGCGGATCCACATCGACAACGAGCACGCGAGAATGCTCGGCGATTATCGAGGCGAGGTTCATGACAGTGGTTGACTTGCCGACGCCACCCTTTTGGTTGACAACAGAGACAACCCTCATCAGTTTGGTCCTTCGGTCGTGGTTGGGCCTACGACAAAGAAGTTCCTGGCCAGGAGATGGCACAGCAAGGTGGAGGATTACGTGTTCTTCTTCATCGCCGGCAATGCGATGTCTTCAATTTACCAGCAAGGGCGGCAGCATCCAGTAGAAACGCCGGAACACGCCTAGACGGTGAGTCTGTCAGTCCGAGTGTTCGCCCCTGCGTTTCTCACGCTGTCCGCGACACCCCGACTCTGTAAGTCCGTGAGTCGCCGAGCTTCGACCAAACTTGACCCCCAAACTCCCCCAGTCCCAGACACCGTGAGTACGTGACTCTGAGAAACCGCAAATCCCAGGGCCCGTGAGTCGTTGACTTAGTAATCCAGTGACTCCCAGAGTCACCGACTGCTATAAGGCTCCTCCGTACCCTGGCAATCTGTGACTTCCAGAGTCTGTTAGTTCGACGTCTCCCTTGTCCGCAAGGGTGAAGATGCCGCGACTTCAAAGACATGCTGGCTCTGCGAGTCACAGACTGCCAGAGCCAGCCCTGACCGTCGCCGTCGGCACTCACGGACTCTGTAAGTTACGTTCGGCCTCATCCTCGCGAAGCGGATGCGTGCCCCAGGATGGCCCGCAGGGCGCCAGCAGCACCGGATTCCCCATTGGGTTGGTTTTAGGCCCGCAGCGGGCCGCCTGTGGCCCCGGATGCACCTAGCACGCTGGCTTGAGCATATTCCCGGGCCAGGTGTTGCTGGTTTCAGCCCACGAGACGCTGACGGCTTGGTCGCGCGCCAAGCCGTTGGCCTGGGCGACAAGCTCTCCGACACCGGGACTCACAGAGTCGGGGTGTCCCAATTGTCGGACTATCTGGTTTGGCGATGTCACCAACTCTGCGACTCTGTGAGTCCCCGAATTCCGGCCGACGGGTGACGCCCTTAGGATGATCCACTCACAGAGTCCGTGAGTATGGGAATGTGCGGGTTAGCATGTCACGTACTCTGTCGGCCGATGGTTCCATGTAGCAAGTCCACTGACTCGCTGAGTCTGTGACTGACAGATATCCGATGTTGGGAAATCAGTGAATCACAGACTGCCTGAGTTTCGAACGCAGTGACACAGTGATTCTGTGACTCCGTTGCTCCGTGGTTACCGTTCTCCATGACATCGGGAGTCTGTTTGTCTGTGAGTCAGGGAGTTTCTAAGTGTGGCGGGGCTGTGGGTCGCAGAGGCACAGAGTCACTGAGTCCGCCCGGCGGTGGGTCACTCGCGATTCGACCCCCGAGTAGTTGCAATCCAGTGGCTGGCTGTTTCGGTACGGTGCGCGCTGTGCACCACGCCCGCAACGGCGTCCCACCCGTAACCGCGGTCAGTGCTGGAGTCGAGCCGTACGGGTCTGTCTTCGGTGGCCTGGGCCCGGACGGTTCCTGGGAATTGGACGGAGTGTCCTGAGCCGTTCCACCGGTCAATGAGCAGGATGTGGGGCCGGGTGAAGGTGAGCTCCCGGGTCTTCCGGGTGCCATCTGATTCGTCGAGGATCGTGGACTCTCGCGGGTCCCCGAAGTAGATGACATCAAGGTCGACGCCTGAATGCCAATCCCATGGCCCCTCGGTGACCAATTCGTTGATGGCTTGACGGGCCTCCGGCGCAGAAGTGTCCAGACCCTGTCCGGCCAAGATTGTCGTGAGCTTCCGCTCCCGCTCGTCATGGACGCCGTCATTGTTTCCGTAGCTCACGTCCGGCTCGGGGATGGCCAGGTTGATCCGCATGAGCTTGTGTCCGCCATTGGAAAGCAGCTGGGGGAGTGGGTCCGAGTCATCCTTTTCCTGGATTGCGTCCCGAAGTTCGTCGAGCACGTCCTGGTCGACATCGGCATCCGGTTCAAGGCCGGCGTCTTCAAGCAGCTCCCTTGCCAGCTCCTCGGCCCGATTCCATTTCTGGTCGTAGTAATCCTCATCCAGGGAGTCGTTGAGCGTGCCCTGGTTCCCGGCCAGATAGTCATTCAGCTGTTCATCGGATAGGTGGTGCGAGTAATCGACGAAGGCAAGCTCGAAAGTTTCATCCCCGAGTCGGACGGCATCGAGGATTCTTCGCGCTTCGCGGTCCGGATCAACCTGCAGGTCATCTTCCGAAAGCGTCAGGGCAATGCTGTCGTCAAGACGCACGTGGACGGCGCCGCCGCTGAACGGGCGGAGTACTGTGCCCGGGACTTCCTCGCCGTCGACTTGGCAGAGTACCCGCCGGCCTGGGGTCATCAGCCCGCGATAGGTTCCCTCGGAGGCCTGCAGGGAGACTTCGGCTTCGCTCTGCTGCTTGGTGGCGAACTTGCCGGTGCTGGCTCGTGGGTGATCGGCTTCGTTGAATCCGTGAATGGTCATGCCCGTCAGTGTGCGGCGGTGAGAGCAAAACGTAAGGGCCTCCTCTCGGACACCCCGTCTTCCTCTCGCCGCCGGTCGATCAACGGTGAGCCGCGGGCATTGTTGAGATCGTGGTGCCCAGGGCTGCGGCCAGGTCAATGCGGAACATCTTGCCATTGCGGGGGTCGGAGATGTCCTCGGCTATTCCCAGTGCCCAGCCGTCATCCTTCAGGTTCAGCGACCAGAGGCTTTCGTCCAGGTCAGGCCCTCCAGGGTTGAGTTCGCCTTCGATGAGTGGCGAGTCGACACTGTGGTCGATAGACCCGCTGCGGCCTTCCAGGCGGAGGATGTCGTATTGGTTTTCGCCGTCCTCATTTTCGCGGACCACCAGCGTTTCGGCATCGGGGTGGCGGGTCAGGACCGCGGCCGCCGCCAGTTGGACACTTGCTCGCTGGTGCAGTGCGTCAATGGTTTCGAATAGAGGGCTGTCCGGCGCCGTGTCGCGGAGATCGTTCCACTGATGGAAAATCGATTCGCGGGCGGTCGCCAGTTCTTGCAAACGATGGTCTGACGGGGCATTCGGGACGAGGGTGACACCCGCGGCTTCCTGGTGCGGCTGGGTGCCGAATTGGCCAGATGCCTGCCGGGCTGATTCTCGGGATTGGGCTGCGGGGGCTGAAATCATGATGTTCCTTTTGCGTAGTTGGGGGAGGGGATTAGCTGGCCTGCGTGAAGTACCAGCGCTCGTGCTCGGGCGTGGTGACGACGAATTGGCCTGTGTAGCGGTTCCACTCCCGCTTCCAGCCCGGCCGGGGCTCCCTGGACAGCTCAGCGACCGTGTTGTGCATCGTGGTGCCGTCGGGCATGGAGTTGATGAACCGGGTGTTGGGTGCCGGCATCGGGTGGACTGGGGGTTCGACGCACGCCTCGCGCAGGAGGCGGTCCATGTTCTCCGAGCCGAAGGTGCCGCTGTCGTACTCGTTGTGAATTCGGGTGATGCCAGAATTCCAGGCGGAGTCGGCGATCAGGGTGGGGGTCAGTCCGTCAAAGGGAACCTCCGTGCTGGTTGTCGCATAGACCTCCTCGAAGCCGTCCTCACCATCGGCCAATGTGGCGCTGTAGCGTTCACGGAAAAACGCGGACGTGCGTTGGCCGTTGAAGCTGAGCCACTCGAGCTTCTCCGAGTAGGTCAGGTTGTCCGGGGCAAGCTCCACCAGGTTGATCCGCTTGGTGGCATCGATAAGGACCATCTGGCCGTCTTCGTCTCGATTGACCACAATGCCGTCGATGACCTCCCCATCGGCCAGCTCGCTAAAATCTTCCTGCTCGCCGGGGCCAAGCTCAATCTGCCGATGGCGGTAGTCGGCGGACGGTCCCCCTTCAAGGCGGACGGCCGGGTCGGGGTTGTGGATTTGGGCGCCAAACTTGCCATCCGTCTGGCGGGCGCTTTCGCGGTTGTTCTTGGCGTTGGGCGAGATCGTTGTCATGCCCAACAGTGTGCGGCTGGGCAATGGAATGCCCAGCCGCACCGGTCACCCCTGGAGGTTGGCTCCCAGGACGCTCTCCAGAGCCAGCCTCTGAGCTTCCAGGCGGTTGCGCACTTCGAGCTCGTCGGCGTCCTCAACCCGGGTGTCGAGGGCGTCAATGGCCATGAAGCCAGCCTCGACCAGGGCATCTTGCTGTTCGTAGCTCAGGGGCATCCGGCGGGGGTCCCGGCTGTCCGGGTGCTGAAGCGGTGACGCCTGGATGGCGGCGTGCAGGTCGACGAGTCGGATTTCTCCCTCATGGGGGTCGTCGTGGACTTCGGCGATGCCGTCGGCCCAGCCATCGTTGTCGACACTGATGTCCGACAGGGCGTCTTCGATGTCCGCGATGGGGCTGAAGTCCTTCTCCAGCCAGGTGCGGTCCAGCTGCGAATCCGCCAGCATGTTCCCTGCAGCGTCCAAGATTTGGCGGGCATCGTACCGTGTGAGGTCTTCATCGTTCTGGACAAGCCGGAGATGGGTGGCCGTGGGGTGGTCAGCGACCAGGCGTTCGGATACCAGCTGGACGGTGATGCGGTCCATGGCTGCTTCGAAGAAACGCTTGTCGGCGGCGGCCCTGCGCTGGTGCTCGAGGAGGGCTGAGTGTTGGTCCCGCAGTCGGCGCGCCCGCGCACGGGGATCCTCGGTGGAGACCAGGGCAACGCCGGCGGCTTCCCTGTGGTGCTGGATGCCGAACTTGCCGTCGTTGCCCCGGGCGGTATCCTGGGCTGCTTTTGCTGATGCTGAAATTGATGTCATACCCGTAGGTGTGCGGCAGACGGCATGAATGTTCGGCGACCGGGCCTCTGGACGAGCCCAT
>NZ_JAJLOZ010000027.1:0-52552 GCF_025548615.1 Arthrobacter sp. A2-55
AATCCCGGACACATGGGGCCGCAGGGTTGCAGACTTTGGCGCCGTTAAGCGGAATAGTGGCTCTTAAGCCCGCCGCAACGCAAAGGAACCACCATGACCGCCGCCGTTCTGTCCCAAGAAGTCACCCTCTCATCCTCCGGGGTCACGCCCGAAGACGTCATCGCCGTCGCCCGCCACAACGCCAAGGTGGTGCTGAGCGCGGAGGCGCTGGCCGGCGTCGAACGCGTCAGGTCGCACATTGAAGAGCTGGCACACTCCGACACCCCGGCGTACGGCATTTCCACCGGCTTTGGCGCCCTGGCAAACCGCCACATCCCCGAAGACATGCGCACGCAGCTGCAGAAGTCCCTGATCCGCTCCCACTCCGCCGGCATGGGCCCGGCCGTGGAGCGCGAGGTGGTGCGGGCACTGATGTTCCTGCGCGCCAAGACCCTCGCTTCGGGAAGGACCGGCGTGCGCCCCGTCGTCGTCCAGACCATGGTGGACGTGCTCAACGCCGGCATCACCCCCGTGGTCCGCGAATTCGGCTCGCTTGGCTGCTCCGGCGACCTGGCACCCCTCTCCCACTGCGCACTGGTGCTCATGGGCGAGGGCGAAGCTGCCGGGCCCGACGGCGAAATCCGCCCCGTCCCGGAACTGCTTGCCGAGGCCGGCATCACCCCCATTGAGCTGGCCGAAAAGGAAGGCCTGGCGCTGGTCAACGGTACCGACGGCATGCTCGGCATGCTGCTCATGGCCATCGCCGACCTGAAAATGCTGCTCACGACGGCGGACATCACCGCCGCCTTGAGCGTCGAGGGCCTGCTGGGCACCGACCAGGTGTTCCTGCCCGAGCTGCACATGGAGCTGCGACCGCACCCCGGCCAGGCCCTCAGCGCCGACAACATGCTGCGCGTGCTGGCGAACTCGCCCATCGTGGCCTCCCACCGCGTGGGCGACAACCGCGTCCAGGACGCCTACTCGCTGCGCTGCGCCCCGCAGGTGGCCGGCGCCGCCCGTGACACCGTGGACCACGCCCTCATGGTGGCCACCCGCGAACTCGCCGCCGCCATCGACAACCCTGTGGTCCTCCCCGACGGCCGCGTCTCCTCCAACGGCAACTTCCACGGGGCGCCTGTGGCCTATGTGCTGGACTTCCTCGCGATCGTCTCCGCGGACGTCGCCTCCATTGCCGAACGCCGCACCGACCGCATGCTGGACCCCGCCCGCAGCCACGGCCTGCCCGCGTTCCTGGCCGGCGACCCCGGCGTGGACTCCGGCCTGATGATCGCCCAGTACACCCAGGCCGGCCTGGTCTCGGACTCCAAGCGCCTCGCCGTACCCGCCTCCGTGGACTCCATCCCCAGCTCCGCCATGCAGGAGGACCACGTGTCGATGGGCTGGCACGCCGCCCGCAAGCTGCGCCGCTCCGTGGAAAACCTGCGCCGCGTCCTCGCCATTGAGCTGGTCACGGCCACCCGCGCCATCGACATGCGCACCTCCATGTCCGACGGCGAACTGGTCCCCGGCCTGGCCGGCGCCGCTGTGATCGGGCTGCTTCGGGAGACGGTCCAGGGTCCTGGACCGGACCGCTTCCTCTCCCCGGAACTCGAAGAGGCTGACCGCCTGGTGGGCTCCGGCGCCATCCGCGCGGCGGCCGAATCAGCGACGGGCCCGTTGAACTAGCCAGGGCAGCGGCCGAGCTGGGATTCAACCACGTAGGCGACGGAGCCGGTGTTCCCGGAGGTGACGTAAAGGAGACGCCAAAGGCCGCCCGCGGCCGACGCGTCGGATAGTCCCCAAGCGCTCCCACTGCTCGCAAGCTCGCAGCGGGTCCCTCGCGCTTGTGGGCCCAGCTGAGGGAATGCCGGTCCGGCGCCAACTCGGCCGCCCGTGACGATCCAACCCGCCCCCGATGTGACAGTTGCCACATCGGGGGCGGGCGTGTTTAATGTTCGGGTCACGCGAATACCAAACATTTATTCGAATTGGGGAATTCTGTGAAACTCGCCCGACTGGCATTCCAGCATGCGCGTCCCTACTGGGCGTGGATCGCGGCGGTGCTGGTGCTCCAACTGGCCTCCACCATCGCCGCCCTCTACCTGCCCAGCCTGAACGCGCAGATCATTGACCTTGGCATCTCCAAGGGGGACACCGGCTTCATCTGGAACACGGGCACCACCATGGTGGCGGTGTGCTTCGTCCAGCTGGCCACGGCCATTGGCGGAATCTATTTTGGCGCCCGCACGGCCATGGCGATCGGCCGGGACCTGCGCCGCGAGGTCTACCACCGGGTCAACGCCCTGGGCGCCCTGGACGTCAGCCGCTTCGGCACGGCCACGCTGATCACCCGCAACACCAACGATGTCCAGCAGGTGCAGATGCTGGTGCTGATGGCATTGAACTTCATGGTGTCCACGCCCATCATGTGCATTGGCGGCATCGTCATGGCCCTGCGCGAGGACGTGGGCCTGTCGTGGCTGGTGTGGGTCTCGGTGCCGCTGCTTTTCGCCGTCGTCGGCTTCCTGGTGGTGAAGCTGCTGCCCCTGTTCCGTGACATGCAGGGCCGCATCGATGACGTCAACGGCGTGCTGCGCGAGCAGATCACGGGCATCCGCGTCATCCGCGCCTTCGTCCGTGAAAAATTTGAGGCCGAACGGTACCGCGCCGCCAACCTGTCCCTGACCCGCGTTTCCGTCCGGGTGGGCAACCTTTTCGTGCTGATGTTCCCGCTCATCATGATGATCCTGCACCTCGCCACGGCCGCCGTGCTGTGGTTTGGCGGTGAGCGCGTGAATGCCGGCCAGATGCAGGTCGGCTCGCTGACGGCGTTCCTGCAGTACCTGCTGCAAATCCTGGTGGCCGTCATGATGGGCGTCTTCATGGTCATGATGATCCCGCGCGCCGCCATCTCCGCCGAACGCCTCGACGAGGTCCTCTCCGCCCAGCCCAGCCTGGCGGTTCCGGCGGGCACGGAGCTTCCCACGGGCCACGCCGTCGAATTCTCCGGTGTCACCTTCGGCTACCCGGGGGCCGAGCGCCCCGTGCTGAACAACGTGAGCTTCACGGCCCGGGCAGGCACGACGACGGCGATCGTCGGCTCCACCGGTTCGGGCAAGTCCACGCTGCTGAACCTGGTCCCGCGGCTCTTTGACCCGCAGGAGGGGACGGTGCGCATCGGCGGGGTGGACGTCAGCGAACTGAACCGGCGCCAGGTGGCCGGGCTGGTGGGGCTGGTGCCGCAGAAACCGTACCTGTTCTCCGGCACCATTGCCTCGAACCTGCTGTTTGGGCGGCCGGACGCGGACAACGATGATTTGTGGGAAGCCCTCCGGGTGGCCCAGGCCCAGGACTTTGTGGCGGAAAAGCCCAAACAGCTGGACTCGCCCATCGCCCAGGGCGGCACCAACGTCTCCGGCGGCCAGCGCCAGCGGCTCTGCATCGCCAGGGCCCTGGCCGCCCGCCCGCAAATCTTCCTCTTTGACGATTCGTTCTCGGCGCTGGACGTCGGCACGGACCAGCGCCTGCGCGAATCACTGCACGAAGCCACGGGAGGCGCCACCGTGATCATTGTGGCCCAGCGCATCTCCACCATCCGCGAGGCGGACCACATCATCGTGCTGGACAACGGCGAGGTGGTCGGGGCGGGCACCCACGATGAACTGCTCGACACCAACGACACGTACCGGGAAATTGTCGAGTCGCAACTGAGCATCGAGGGGGTGGCCTGATGGCCCGCACCAGCAAGCGGCAGGCTGCCGAGACAAACGCACCCCGGGACCCGGCCGACGTCGAGCTTCAGGAACCCGAGTACCAGCCCACGGGGTCCGACGGCGACATGTTCGGCGGCACCCCGGCCAAGAAGGCGCAGCACTTCTGGCCGTCCGTCAAGCGCCTGGTGGGCCTGCTGCGCCCCGAGCGCGCCCAGTTCTCCCTGGTGGTGGCACTGGTGGCCTTCTCGGTGGTGCTCACAGTCATCGCCCCCAAAATCCTCGGCGCGGCCATGGACGTCATCTTCAACGGCGTCCTGGGCGCGGGGCTGCCGGCAGGCGTACCGCTGGAGCAGCTGGTGGCGGCCGCCCGCGCCGCCGGCCACGGGCAGTACGCCGACATGCTCGCCAAGACCAGCATCATTCCGGGGCAGGGCATCGACTTTGTCCAGCTCAGCCGGCTGATCGCCATTGTCCTGTCGCTGTACATGGTGGCGTCCACGCTCATGTGGCTCCAGGGCTTCCTGCTCAACGCCCTCGTCATGCGGGTGGTGTTCCGCCTGCGCGAGGACATTGAGCGCAAGCTCAACCGGCTGCCGCTGGGCTACTTTGACACCCGCCAGCGCGGGGACCTGATGTCCCGGGTCACAAACGACGTCGACAACATTCAGGCCGCGCTGCAACAGGCCTTCTCGCAGCTGGTGCAGTCCGCCCTGACAGTCCTGGGCATCGGCATCATGATGTTCATCGTCTCCTGGCAGCTGGCCCTGATCGCCTTGATAGCGCTGCCGCTTTCCGCCATCATCGCCGGGGTGGTCGGTTCCCGCTCGCAGAAGCTGTTTGCGGCGCAGTGGAAACACACCGGCTCGCTCAACGGCCACGTCGAGGAGACGTTTTCGGGGCTTGAGCTAGTGCGCGCCTACGGCCGGGACGCGGAGATGCTGGCCGAGTTCGACAAACGCAACGAGCAGCTGTTCAAGGCGTCGTTCGGGGCGCAGTTTGTCTCGGGCATGATCATGCCGGCCATGCAGTTTGTCTCCTACCTCTCCTACGTGCTGGTCGCCGTCGTGGGCGGTCTGCGGGTTGCCACGGGGCAGATGACACTGGGAGACGCCACGGCGTTCATCCAGTACTCGCGGGAGTTTTCCCAGCCCATCGGGGAGATGGCGGGCATCGCCAACATGATCCAGTCCGGCGTGGCTTCGGCTGAGCGGACCTTTGAAATCCTCGATGCCGAGGAGCAGCTCGCGGAGGAGGAATCCGTGGCCCTGCCCGGGCAGTCGGACGGCCAGGTGCGCTTTGAAAATGTGGCCTTCAGCTACTCGGAGACGACGCCTCTCATCCAGGACGTGACCTTCACGGTGCAGCCTGGGGAGACCGTGGCCATTGTGGGCCCCACCGGCGCCGGCAAGACCACCCTGGTCAACCTCGTCATGCGCTTTTACGAGCTCACCGGCGGCCGGATCCTGCTCGACGGCATCGACACCCGCCGCCTCACCCGCGAACAGGTGCGCTCGCAGGTGGGCATGGTGCTCCAGGACGCGTGGCTGTTTGAGGGGACCATCCGCGAAAACATCCGCTACGGCCGGCTGGATGCGAGCGATGCGGAGATTGTTGCCGCCGCGGAGGCCACCATGGTGGACAGGTTTGTCCGCCAGCTCCCCGAGGGCTACGACACCGTGATCGACGCCGACGGCGGCACAGTCTCCGCGGGTGAACGCCAGCTGATCACCATTGCCCGCGCCTTCATTGCGAACCCGTCGCTGCTGATCCTGGACGAGGCCACCTCCAGTGTGGACACCCGCACGGAGCTGCTGGTCCAGCACGCCATGGCAGCCCTGCGCACCGACAGGACGTCCTTTGTCATAGCGCACCGGCTGTCCACGATCCGGGATGCGCACACCATCCTGGTCATGGAGGACGGCGACATTGTGGAACACGGCAACCACGAGCAGCTGCTGGCCCGCCGCGGCGCCTACTACGCCCTCTACAGGACGCAGTTCCGCGGCGGCCGCGAGCTCGAGGGCGAGGTCGCAGCGGAAGCCCACTAAGCGGCAGGCCGCCCGTTCGGCCGCCCCCGAGCGGACCTGGCGCGTTCAGCCGCGAAGGGCGGATCCGAGGATTGCCGGAACACGCCGCCAGCGGGGGTCTGCCGCGAACTGCGTCAGCCGTTCTCCCGTCACGGCCGCCGTCCTGTTCGTGACATACCAGGGCGGCGTGGGCGTGAGCGACAACTCCCCGTGCCACAGGGACCGGGGCGACGGCCGGAACGGGCCGCGGACCACGGTGCGCTCGGTGTCGGCCAGCAGCAGGGCGTTGTGGACCACGCCGATGCCGCTTTGGACGTCGTCAAGGGTGTGGCCCGGGAACCCGCCCCAGGTTGCTGCCGGGCTCAGGAATCCGACGGCGGTCCATGCGTTGATGCCGATGGTCCCGTAGCTGAGGGAGGCAATGAAGCGCTCAAAGGAGGGGCCCAGACCCCTGATGGTGCCGGGGCTGGCAATGACGTTGGCGCCCAGGGTCCCGGCAAGGCGTTCATTGGCAGCGGCGGCGGCCCGGTCCAGGAACTCCCGGCCGGTGCCCTCAATTTCCACCACGCCAAGCACGGGGGCAAAGTACTCCTGCTCCAGCACCGCTGCCGTGTCGTTGGTGGAGAGGCCCGTGATGAGCAGGCGCTGGCCCGCCTCCCCAAGCCGTTCGGCGGAGGGGTGGGCTGCGGCGGCCGCGGCCATCCTGTCGTCGCTGCCGGGGTAGTAGGCCTCCCGTGGCGGCGCGGTGTCCAGGGCTTTGCGGAGTGCCGCAAGAAATTCCTGCTTTTGCCCCCACTCGGCCGAAATCACCACGGCCTGAGACGCAATGCAGTTGTAGCCGCCGTTGTGCAGGCGCTGGGTGGCGACATGCTGGGCCTGGAAGGTGATGTCCGCCCGGCTCCACTTGCCCGGAATGATGATGGTTGGGGAGACGCCGCCCAGCTCGCTGGTGATGGGCTTGCCCAGGCGTGGGGTGCCGGCCGCCTTGCGGTCCGCGGCCTGCTGGCCGGTGCCCCACACAATGGCGTCGTGCGTTGCGGCGCTGCCGGTCATGTGCACGTGCGCCACCTGGGGGTGCTCCACCAGGAGGCCCCCGACGTCGGCCCCGCCGGTGAGGATGCGCAACGCGCCCAGGTTGATAAACGGTGTGAAGATCTTGGTGAAAGCCTCCAGCATGGGGTCCGTCAGGGGGTTCAATTTCAGCGCAACCACGCGATTGTTTGCCAGGAGTTCGTAGAGAACGTCCAGGGGTGCGATCGAGAGGATGTTGCCCGCGCCCAGGACCACCCCGATGCCCCGGGTGTCCTGCGGGGTCCGCTGGGCGAGCCCCGCGCCGGCGACGGCGGCCGCCTTGCCGACCCCTGGCCGCAGCCAGACTTCAGCACTGAAACCGCTGAGCAGCAGGGAATCCATGGCGGACAGCGGCACCACCTGGACTGTGGCCTGGCCGTTCGCTTCGCCAAAGTGTGCGGATTCCACCGGGCTCCTGCCCGCGTCGAGGGCCGCGAGGGAATTCTCCAGGACCCCGAGTGCGGAGGCCAGCGCATAGGGCCCGGACAGCCATTCCTCGCCCACCAGTGGGGAATCGGCGGGCAGTCGCTTGATCTGCGCCGCTGCCGCCACCCATTCCCGGGCGTGGGCCCCCACCCGGCGCCGGACCTCGCCGAGCATGGCCCGCCGCCCAGACAGGGGAAGCGCCGCCCACCGCGTTTCGCCTTCGGCCAGCTCGGCAATGGCCGTGTCGACCAGAGTGCGGGCACCAGTTTCCGCGCTGGCATGGTTCATTGTTGGCTCCTTCCGCCCGGGCCGGGTCCCATGGGTTGAGCCTAGCGAGTCCCGGCCGCCAAAGGCCGGGCCACGCGCAGAAATAACGCGGGAAAAGGGAGCTGTCCCGCGCATCCGCTACCGCAGCAGCGTGTCGATGAGCCGGGCGGCCACCTTGGCCGTGCGGTTGTCGATGTCGAACTCCGGGTTCAGCTCGGCCACGTCGAAGTGGAACAGCTTCCCGCTCGCGGCAAGCTGGCGGCACACGGCGGCGATGACGGGCAGCGGCACGCCGTAGGCGGCGGGGGCGCTGACGCCCGGTGCCACGGAAGCCGGCAGCACGTCCAGGTCAATGGTCAGGTACACAATGTCCACGGTTTCCAGGAAGGACGACACAAAGGCGGCCGTCCGCTCCGCCGAGCAGTCCTCGTCGAGGAGGTACTTCACATCCAGCTCGTGGGCGGTGTCAAAGAGCACGCGCGTGTTGTTGGGTTCGCTGATGCCGACGACGGCGTAGTTCAGTTCGCGTCCCGCGGCGGCTTCCGCCCGGGCCATCTGGAGGAACGGCGTGCCGGAGGTGGGTGCCGGGGCGTCCCTCAGGTCAAAGTGGGCGTCCAGGTTCAGCACGCCCAGGCGGGCGCCGTTGGCCACTGCCGCCGTGCCGGCAACGCCCAGGTAGCTGGCAAAGGCGGTTTCGTGACCGCCGCCCAGGACAAAGGTGAGCTGTCCGGCGTCGAGCATGGCAGTGAGGGCGCGCCCGGCGCGCGCCTGGCCCTCCTCGAGGGCATCGCCGGCCACCACCACGTCCCCCACGTCGGTGACGGCCCGGGAGCCGTGGAAGGCCAGCGAGCCCAGCGCGGCGCGGATCGCGGCCGGGGCGGCTGCGGCACCCACGCGGCCCGCATTTCGGCGCACACCCTCATCGGAGCGGAAGCCCAGCAGTGCGGCGGGGGCCGCGGAGGACGCTGACGCGGCGGCACCGGAAGGACCGGACGGCGGAGTGGCCACTGCCTGCCACCAGCGCCGGTGCGCCGGCCCGTCGCCGTCGTTCCTTCCAGTCCAGGCGGAGGCGGGGGTGTCAACGGTGAGTGAGGTGAAGTCCATGGTTCCAGCCAACCGCAGCCGCGCCGGGATTGCCACCCGGAAGGGCAGGCCGCCGTCTGACATCACAGATTAACGCGCCAACGGGCACTTAACGTGGATGTTGGGCGAAAACATCCACGTTAAATGCCCGCTCGGCGGAGGGGGAGCTACTTGATCCCGAACCAGGCTTCCACCGTGCCGATGCCGAAGAACAGAACGAACGCCGCCGCCACGGCCCACATGAGCGGGTGGATTTCGCGGGCTCGGCCCTGGAACAGGCGGATCAGCACGTAGGCGATGAAGCCGGCGCCCAGGCCGTTGGCAATGGAGTAGGTGAACGGCATGAGAGTGAAGGTCAGGAACGCCGGGATGGCCAGGCCCCAGTCGGACCAGTCGATCTTGCCCACCTGGGAGACCATCATGAAGCCCACCACCACCAGGGCGGGGGCCACTGCCTCAAAGGGAACCAGCTTGATCAGCGGGGTGACAAACATGGCCAGGAGCAGCAGCAGCCCCGTCACAATGGAGGCCAGGCCCGTGCGGGCGCCCTCACCGATTCCAGCGCCGGATTCAACGAAAATCTGGTTGGAGGACGTGGACGCGCCGCCGCCGGCAATGGCGCCAAAGGCATCCACCAGCAGTACCCGGTCCACGTTGGGGATGGTGCCGTCCGCGCGCAGGGTCCCAGCCTCCCCGGCCAGCCCCACCATGGTGCCCATGGCGTCAAAGAAGATGCTCAGCAGGATCACAAAGGCCAGCAGCGCCGCGGCGAGCCCGCCCAGGTGGGCAAAGGCGCCAAAAAGGTTGAACTGGCCAATGAGGCTCAGGTCCGGCAGGCTCCATTTGGACATTTCGGGGGACACCAGCGACCAGCCGGCGGGGTTGTGGACCTTGCCGTCAAAGGACGGGCCGATGTGGAAGACGGCCTCCAGGATGTTGGCCAGGATGGTGGAGGCGATGATGCCGATCAGGATGGCGCCGCGGACCTTGCGGACCACCAGCACAATGGTCAGGACCAGGCCCACCACAAAGACCAGGGTGGGCCAGCCGGCGAGCTTGCCGTCAAAGCCCAGCCCCACGGGGACAGTGGTGCCGGCCACGTCGGGGATGCGGCGCACAAAGCCGGCATTGACCAGCCCGATCAGCGCAATGAACATGCCGATGCCCACCACAATGGCCGTCTTCAGGCTCTCCGGCACGGCACGGAACACGGCGGTGCGGAAGCCGGTGAGCACCAGGATGAACATGGTGATGCCGGAGATCATGACCAGCCCCATCATGTCAGGCCAGGTCAGCCCCGGGTTGGCCACAATGGTCACGGCCACAAACGCGTTGACGCCGAGCCCCGTGGCCAGGGCGAAGGGGTGCTTGGCCCAGGCGCCCATGAGGATGGTCAGGATGCCGGCCACAAAGGCTGTCGCCGCAGCCACGCGCTCAATGCCGAGCATGCCGCCGGAGGAGTCGGCCACGTTGAGGATCAGCGGGTTGAGCACAACAATGTAGCTCATGGCAAAGAACGTGGCGAAGCCGCCGCGAATTTCCCGCGAATAGTTTGAACCGCGCTCGGTGATCATGAAGTACTTGTCGACCGCAGACATGCGGGCTGCCGTTTTTATTGCCATTGAATGCCCTCCCGGGCGAAGTGTAGAGACGAAAAAGCCACCAGGAGAAATACTAACGGGTCACGGCTCGTCACACCGGGGCTGCGCCGGCACGCATGCCAAGGCACGACGCCGGTCCCCACCCTGCCTGCCCTTGGCACCTTCGCGCTGTGGCAGGGCAGGTGCGGGGGTGCTTTGGGGGCGTCTTTACGCAGGATGTTCCCACCTGGCTCGGTTAGTCTGGGATTGAAGCCCTTTCCCCTACCGCAAGGACGCACAGCACGTGAAACCGCTCTCCCGGCCACAGGTTTTTGAGACGAACATGACACCTCCGGCGGTGCCAGGCGGCACCAAGGTCTTGTGGCGCGCCCTGGCGGGTGCCGCCGTCGTCCTGCTGGCGCTGCTGGGCGGCTCCGGAGCGGCCCAGGCGCACGACTCCCTGGAGGCGACTTCCCCGGCCGACGGCTCCTCCGTGGCGACCGCGCCCCACGTTGTCACCCTGACCATGAGCAACACCCCTGCCGCGATTGGTGCCGAGGTCAAGGTGCTGGATGCCTCGGGCACCAATTGGTCCGAAGGGGCGGTGTCCGTGCTGGACAACGTGGCCACGCAGGCCGTCAAGCCCGGCGCCCCGGCCGGAAAGTACACGGTGCAGTGGCGCCTGGTCTCCTCCGACTCGCACCCCGTGGAAGGGCAGTTCACCTTCACCGCGAAGGCCGCCGCAGCCGGCTCCGCGGCCGTGGCGGGACCGGCCGAATCGATCCAGGCGCCGTCCGCGGCGGCCGCGCAGGCGGCCCCCGATGGGGGAGGCGTGCCGTGGAGCGTGTTTGGCCTCATGGGCGTGCTGGTGGTTGTGGTGGTTGCCATGGTCGTGGTGGCCCGCAAGCGCCTCAAGGCTTCCGACTAGCTGCCGAATAGCTGCCGGGGGCCTGCCTGGGCTGCAGCCGCGGTCTGGGAGGTAGCGCCGGCGCCGGGGGAGTAGCGCCGCCTCTAGGCAGTGGCGGCGGCGGGCGTGCCTTCGCGCAAGGCCACGCGGTGGGCGATGGACGCACCCGCCCGCTTGGCCTGGTGCAGGATTTCCTGGGTGCTCGGCAGCACCAGGTCGCCCACGCCCACCAAATACAGGCCCACGGAATGCAGGGCATTAGTGAAATCGTGGCCCGTGTTCACCCCGAGCTCGCGCAACATGCGGCGCAATTGGTTCAGCGCGCCGCGCGTGAACACAATGCTGTGGGCCGTGACGGTGCCGTTGGCGGTCTGCACGGACCACTGGCGTTCGTTCGGCTTTTCCCTGTTGGTGTGCAGAAGCGCCGTGGCGCAGGTGGAAGGGCGGATATCCAGTTCATGGCGGCGGGCGTAGTGCTCCAGCAGCCTCATGATTTCCGAGCGCTCCGCCATGGCGTCCAGGCTGATGTTGCCCGTGGGCGGTGCCGGGGAATTGGGGTTGGTGGGGCAAAAGCAGTCCACCACGATGGCCTTGATGCCCTGCCGGTTGAGTTCGGCCGCCATGGCCAGACCCGAAAAGCCTGACCCGATCACCAGGGTGGTGGTGGCCTCCGCGGGCCGCAGTTCATCGGACGGGTGGTTGGGACTCAGTGCGGGACCAGGAGTGGTCAGGGCAGGGTCAAGCGTGGCCAGCATGGCAGAATGCCTCCTCGAACGGTAGGAGAACTTCGGTGGTGGCCCGTCCCGGAGCAGGGGCGAACCATGGAGCTGAATGGGTGCGGGCCGGATCCCCGCATGTGATTTCAGGCACATGCCGGGCAGCGGCGCCAATCCGAACACTACCCAACATTTTGACGGCTGGGTAGCATTTCAAAAAATCACTCGATTGGACAAAGCCGCACACGGCATGGGGGCGCCGAAAGTGCCTTGCAGGGGGCTGCACAACAGCCCAAATCCCACACGCCGCCGGCGGAACTTGACGTGGATTCCGCAACCGACAATAGTCACTGGTACAGGCCGCGAAGGGGAGGCGGACAGGAGTCTGCGACCCCGGCGGCACAGGAAAACAAGGAGGCGCAGCATGAGCGATCCACAGGAGTCATTCCCTGTTGCCCAGCCCGACCCCATCCCCGCCCCGACCGGAATTGTGGTCGGAATTGACGGATCCGATCAAAGCAATTGCGCCTTGGTGTGGGCCGCCCGGGAGGCCAAGCTGCGCAAGCTTCCGCTGCATCTGGTCACCGCCTACACTGTTCCCATCTTCGCCGCCTCCGGCCTGGACGGCGGCTATGCCACGGTTGACGACGACGTGATCCGCCAGGGTGCCGAGGCAGTGCTGCGCGAGGCTGCAGCCAAGATTGCCCATGACGAGCTGGACATTGACGCCAGGGTGGAAAACGGCGACGCCGCCGGGGTGCTCCTGGAAATGAGCGAAACAGCCGAGCTTCTGGTGTTTGGCACCCGCGGCCGCGGCGGCTTCATCGGCCGCCTGCTGGGCAGTGTCAGCTCCGCACTCCCAGCGCACTCCAAGTGCCCCACCGTCACGGTGCCCCTCAGCTGTGCCCCGCGACTGGGCGAAGGCCAGCCGCCCAAGTCCCCGATGCCGGTAATAGAAAAGGTCATCACGGTGGGCGTGGACGGGTCCGACCAGGCCCGCTACGCCGTGCTGGTGGCTGCCGAACAGGCCGAACGCTCCGGATTTGCCCTGCGCATCATCTGCGCCGTGCAGCCCTACACCGGCTCACTTGCCTGGATGCCGGCGCCCGTGGACCGGGAGGCGCTGTTTGCCGAGATCCAGATCCAGCTCGACGCCGGCGAAAAGTGGCTGCGGGCCCACTTCCCGCAGCTTCCCATTGAGGTCAAGCTCGTGGAGGGCTCCGCCGTCGACGTCCTGGTCAAGGCCTCCGAGACCTCCGAGCTGCTGGTCATGGGCACCCGCGGGCGCGGCGGCTTCGCCGGCATGATGCTCGGCTCCACCACGGACGGCGTGCGGCACCACGCCAAGGGCCCCGTCATGGTGGTCCGGGACCGCGAGGATCCGCGCCAGAACGACCGCTCCGCGTTTGGGCCGCTGCTCCAGGCCTGAGCTGCAGGGCTTGAGCGGGGCGTTTAGTACCTGGCGGCGTAGGGGTAAAGCGTCATGCCGAACTGGAGCATGCTGGAGATCGAATAGACGCCCGTGGCAAAGCCGGGCGAGAGGGCCTGCACCACCTGGTCGTTGCCGAGGTAGATGGCAATGTGGCCGAAACTTCCTGAACCGGCGGGAGATTCGTCAAAGACCAGCAGGTCGCCGTAGCGCATCTGGGACAGCGGCACGCGCTGCGGCGCCGCCCAGAACTGTTCCGTTCCGGTGCGCGGCACGGAGACCCCTGCCGCGGCGAAGGCCTGCTGCACCAGTCCCGAACAGTCATAGCCGACAGGCCCGGTGCCGCCCCACTGGTACGGGGTGCCGGACTTGGACAGTGCGAAGTTGACCATGGTCTGGATGTAGGAGCCTGTGGGCTGGGTGGGCGCGGGCGGGGCCACGGGAGGCGCCGGCGGAATCACTGGCGGAACCACTGGGGGTGCCGGCGGAACCACTGGGGGTGCCGGTGGTGCAACCGGCACGACCGGTGGTGCAACAGGCGGCGCGGCGGGCTTGGGCTGTGCCGGCTGGGGCTGGCTGGGGGCGTTTTGCGCTGGCGCGGCGGGTGCAGCGGGGGCCACCGGCGCTGGTGCCCTGGTTGAGGCGGCAATCTGTGCCTGCAGCGCCGCTTCCTGGGCTTTTTTGGCCAGGCCGTCCACGCGGGCGCCTTCCAGGGCAACCGTGGTGTTGTGGAGGCTGGCCAGTTGCTTGAGCAGCACGTCCCGCTGGGCCTGGTTTTCCTTCACGACGGCGGCCAGGGCGTCGGTGGCAGATTGGGCGGCCAGCTTGGACTGCTCGGCCAAGCGGGCGGCGTCGTCGGCTGCCTTTTGGGCGGCGGCAGCCTGCGCCTGCAACGCCGTCGAGCTTGCCGAGGCTGCCGCAGCGGTGTCAAAGGTGTTTGCGCGGTCGGTGGACAGCGCCATGAGGGTGGAGGCCTGGTACATGGCGTTGTCGGCACTGGTGCTGCCAATCAACGCTTGCACGTCCAGGTTCATGCCGCCGGTCTTGTAAAGGTTGCCGGCCAGGGCGCCCAGGTGGGCCTTGGCCGTCTTGTATTGCTTGGCGGCGGCATCGGCCTGCGCCTTGGCCTGCGTGGCTTCCGTGCGGCGCTGGTCCAGGGCCACCAGGGCATCGGTGTAGGCGCTGTTGGCGCGGATGGTTCCCGACAGGGAGCCCTGCAGGCGCTCATTGGCTGAGCCAAGGAGGGCGTCGATCTTGGCGGATTCAGCGGCTGTTGCAGCTTCGGACTTTTTGGCCTGGTCAATGTCATCGGTGCTCGGAATGGCCGGGGAGGCCGGAACGGACGTGAAGGCGGAGAAGGCCGGCGCAGCCACAAAAGCCGGTGCCGCAGCGTGGGCAGGGGCAACCACGGCAGTGGCGGCAAATGCAGCGCAGGCAAGAACTGTGGTTCCACGAACCAGGCGGGGCAAACTCATCCTTGAAATCCTTTACTACCGGTCGACGGGCAAGTCCCGGATTCAGCCCGGATCAATGACCGACAAAATTGCGGGTGCAATTGCACGGCAAATGTGCACGGCAAAGCTGACACTACGGCCATTGACTTTGCTTTGGCAACACCAGTAACACAGGCAACATAAACAACATTGCTGTAACCACACGGCTGTTATTTACCGGGCCGTGCCTCCGCGGCCGGGCTGGCTATCCCCATCCGAGCTCGTGCAGCCGTTCATCACTGATGCCAAAATGGTGTGCGATCTCGTGCACCACGGTGACGGTGACTTCATGGACCACCTGCTCGCGGGATGTGCAAATGTCAAGGATGGGCTGGCGGTAGATGGTGATGCGGTCTGGCAGCGAACCCGCGCCCCACCAGCTGTCCCGCTCGGTCAGCGGCGTGCCCTGGTAGAGCCCCAGCAGCACCGTGCCGGGGTCCTCGTCCGGCCCCGGCACATAGTCGTCCTCGACGAAGATGGCCACATTGTCCATCTCATCGCGGATATCCGCCGGGATGGAAGCCATGGCCTGTTCCACGGCGGCGTCAAATTCCTCCGGCCCCATTCGGTATGGGCCAAATGACGGGATGGAGGCGAGGGGGTTCTTGCTCATGGCTCCAGCCTAGTGATTGCCGCCCGCCCACCCGGTGGCGGCTCGTTTTGTGTTCTGGACAAATAGGCCCTATAGTTTTTGAAGTCCACTGCGGACAGCACGCAGGCAACTGTGAGCTGGACGTCGGTGACGATGCCCCCATCGTCTAGCGGCCTAGGACACCGCCCTTTCACGGCGGCGGCACGGGTTCGAATCCCGTTGGGGGTACTTTGCGAGTGGTGGTCAATTGGTCCAAAAAAGGCTGATACGATATTACTCGTGAATTTCGCACTAAACGCGAAATTGGCAACAAAAAATAGCAATTAAAGTAAGGCCCTGTAGCGCAGTTGGTTAGCGCGCCGCCCTGTCACGGCGGAGGTCGCGGGTTCGAGTCCCGTCAGGGTCGCTGAGGTTTCCTGGAATCTTTTTAGGAGATCTGGTGACAAAGGCTTTCGCAGTTCACCAAGGCTCTGTAGCTCAGTTGGTAGAGCGTTCGACTGAAAATCGAAAGGTCACCGGATCGACGCCGGTCGGAGCCACCACATAAAACCCCTTAGCAATAAGGGGTTTTCTGCTTTAACTTGCGGTCTTGCCCGCCGCTTCCCTGTGACGTTTCCCACGCCCCCGCCCCGAGTGAGGCCCGCCTGAAGCCTGCCTGAAGCCGGAGTCCGCGGCGTTGCCCCCCATCTTTTGGATACATAGGCTTACGGTAAGGGAAACAGAAAGGGCTCACATGGATGCGCAGGACCAGCCTCTGGCCGTCACGGAAACGCCCCGCGCCATTGACGCGCCGGGCCGCACGGTCATTTCCGACACCGCGGTGGCAAAGGTGGTCGGCGTTGCCGCCCGGGGCGTGGCGGGGGTCCATGCTCTCGGCACGGGCGCCTCGAGGTCCATTGGGGCCCTGCGGGACGTGGTGGGGGCAACCGATTTGACCCAGGGAATCAGGGTGGAGGTCGGCGAGACCGAGGTGGCCGTGGACATCGTCCTGATGGCCGCGTACGGCTACCCCCTGCAGGAACTCGCCGGCACCGTCCGGGCCGCCGTCTACCAGGCCGTGGAGGAGCTGGTGGGCCGCCACGTCATTGAGGTCAACATCGAGATCACGGACGTATATGTCGCTGCCCCCGACACCGAGAAGTCCGCTCCCCGTCCCCGCCTCGCCGAACGGCTCGGAGCCGCCGCCAAGGCAACACCCGCAGACCCGGAGGACCGGCCATGAACCTGACAGTAGTGTGCGCGGCGTTTGGCGCCTTTTTGGCCTTCATGGGCTTTCAATTCGGCTTTTGGGGGTTCATCGTGGGGGCGCTCTTTGTTGCCATCGGCGCCTTTGTGGGCAGGGCGGCGGGCGGCAAGCTTGACTGGCGCGGCGTCCTGGACGCCCTGACCGGCCGGCGATCGTCGTCGTGAGTCCGGCCGCTCCCCGCCTGGCGGGGCAGGCCGGGAAGGGCCTCGCGGGGCACACACGGATCAGCACCCAGGCCCTGACCTCGGTGGCGCAGGCTGCTGCCGCGGACGTCTTCGGCGTGGCACCTGCCGCCGTCCGCGTGTCCTGGACGGACGACGCCGGCGCGCTGGCCCTGGCGGTCTCCTCACCCATCAGCGCCCCCTCCCTGGGCACGGTCAGGGCAAGCCCCGGCAGGCTGGAGCGGACGGGCGGCAGCATTGCCCAGCGGGCCACGCTGGCCAAGGCATTGATTCTGGCCACAGTGGAGCACCTGACGGGTTCGCGTTTGAGCCGCGTGGACATTCGTATTTCCGGGCTCCAGGCCACCGAGCAGGGGAGGGTCCAATGACGGGCTTCACGCAGCGGCTGCTCAAGCGGGAGACGCACTCATCGCGGGCACCGCTTTCCGTGGCCGCCGCCATATTGGTGTCGCTGCTGGCCGTCTATTGCCTGTTGGAGGCCCTGCTGCGCGCCTTTGGGCAGCCCGAGTGGCTGGTGGACCCGTTGACGGCGGCGGACAGGCTGTCCCGGCTCCCGGACGGAATTCCCGCCGTCCTGCTCGGCAGCATCGGCGTCCTCGCCTTCCTGCTGGGACTGGTCTTCCTGGCCCATGCCGTGCTTCCGGGCCGCCGTGCCCGGCACGTCATGGCGGATCCGCGCGTGGTGGTGGTCGTGGACGACGAGGTCATTGCCTCGGCCCTGGCCAGGTGCGCCCGCGTGGCCGCCGGCGTCACCCGTGAGCAGGTAGTGGTGGTGGTCTCTGCCGCAAGCGTCCAGGTCAACGTCCGGCCGACGTCGGGCATTGGCATTGACGGAGGGCGGATCCAGGCCGCCGTCGACTCCGAAGTGGCAGCCATGGGCCTGGACCCGGTGCCCACCGTCGTGGTGCAGCTGGCGAGCACGGGGGTGATCGGCGTATGAACGGCACACCCCGCGGCTTCAACAGGTTCCTGCTGGGACTTTTGGGCCTGATGCTCCTTGTTCTGGGCGCGGCCGTCGTGGCGCTGGCCGCGGTCCCTGCGGCCGGGAGCTGGTGGCAGGGCTGGTCGGCACCACAGCTGGAATCGCTGCGCGCGCTGGCCGCGCGGACCCGGCTGTCCCCGACCATGGGCAGCTGGATCTGGGTCCTGGCCGCGGCCTGCCTGCTGGTGGTGGTGATCGTGATGGTCGCCTGGATCGCCAACCAGGGGAAGGGCCGCACCGGGATCCTGCTGGAGCGTGCAGGCAGTGCGGAGGACGACGGCGCCGCCGGCAAGGTGGTGCTCAGCTGCGCCGTGGCGGAGCAGGCCCTGAAAAGTGCACTGTCGGAGCGCACGGACCTGGCTTCTGCATCCGTAAGCAGTTGGAACTTTCGCGGCCAGGCCTCCCTGCGTGTGCGTGTGCTGCCGCGCCAGGGCGTGGCCCCCCATGAGGTGGCCGGCGACATCGGGGCACTCGTGGAATCCCTGGACCAGCTGCTGGGCGTGCAAGTCCCCGTGCTGGTCAGCATTGGCTCCGGAGCCAGGTCACGCTTCACCAAAGCCGAGAGAGTCCGCTAGTCTGTTCCCATCACCCGTGGGAGTACGTTCTGCCTGGGGGCACGAAGTTCAACCAGATGGAGAAATCAATGACCGAGAACAATCCGGAAAACCCGCTGGACCAGGCGAAGGAAGCCGGGGCGGACGCCTTGGGCAAGGCCCAGGACTTCGCCGGGGACGCCGCCGAAAAGGCCAAGGAGTTCGCGGGCGACGCCGGCGAAAACATCAAGGAATTTGCCGGTGACGCGGGGGAGAACATTAAGCACTTCGCCGAAGACGCCGTCGGAAACGCCAAGGGCCTTGGCGCCAAGATTGCAGGCCTTTTCAAGCACGACAAATAGCTTCTGGCACCCTTGGAAGGGGCGGCACGGTCCAGCCCGGGCCGGGCCGCCCCTTCCTTTTTTGTGCCTCAAATTCGCCTCCGGAAGCCCGCCCGGAGGCAGCGCACAATTTTTGGTAATGAAACGGTCACAATGATGCGTAAGCGCTTGCATTCCACGCCGCAGGCCATCTAAAGTGATGCACATCACCGAATGGCCCGGGTGGTTGCCCAGGCCGGTCATTTCATGATTGAACGTTTTCACTTATGAGAAAGAGCGTGGCATGAGACATTCAAGGAAGTTTGCATCGCTGGCGGCAGCCTCGGTCCTGGCGATGACGCTGGCCGCCTGCAGCGGCGGCGGATCGAGCGGCGGTTCCAGTTCGGGAGGCCTCAGCGGCGACGCCGGCGCCAACCTGGACGGGCGCGGCCCCATTACTTACGTTCAAGGCAAGGACAACTCGAACGTCGTCCGCCCCCTCGTGGACAAGTGGAATGCGGCCCACCCCACTGAGAAGGTCACCTTCAAGGAGCAGTCCGACCAGGCAGACCAGCAGCACAATGACCTGGTGCAGAATTTCCAGGCCAAGAATGCCAGTTACGACGTCGTCGATGTCGATGTGGTGTGGACGGCAGAGTTTGCCGCCAAGGGGTGGCTGCAGCCGCTCAAGGACAAGATGGCCTTTGACACCACCGGCTTCCTGCCGGCCACCGTCGCCACCGCCACCTACAAGAACACCCTCTATGCGGCCCCGCAAACGTCCGACGGTGGCATCCTGTACTACCGCAAGGACCTGGTGCCCACGCCTCCGAAGACCTGGGACGAGATGATGGGCATGTGCTCCATCGCCAAGGCCAAGGGCATTGACTGCTACGCCGGACAGTTTGCGCAATACGAGGGCCTGACAGTCAACGCAGCCGAGGCCATCAACACGGCCGGCGGCGTCATTGTCGACAAGGACGGCAAGCCGGCCGTGAACACGCCCGAGGCCAAGGCCGGTCTGAGCAACCTGGTCAACGCCTTCAAGGACGGCAACATCCCCAAGCAGGCCATCACCTACCAGGAGGAGCAGGGCCGCCAGTCCTTTGAGGCTGGCAAGCTGCTGTTCCTGCGCAACTGGCCCTACGTCTACAACCTGGCCAAGACCGACGGTTCCTCCGTTGTCAAGGACAAGTTCGGGATCGCACCCCTCCCCGGCAAGACGGGCCCCGGTGCCTCGTCGCTGGGCGGGCACAACATCGCCATGAATGTTTACAGCAAGCATAAGGCGACAGCCATGGACTTCATGAAGTTCATGACCAGCCAGGAGACGGAGAAGTTCTACGCCACGCAGGGTTCGCTGGCCCCGGTCCGCGCCGACCTGTACACCGACGCCACCCTTGTCAAGCAGCTGCCGTACCTTCCCGTCCTGCTGACGTCCATCCAGAACGCGGTGCCCCGCCCGGTCTCGCCTTTCTACCCGGCCGTCACCCAGGCCGTCCAGGTCAATGCCTACGCGGCACTGAAGGGGGACAAGACAGTCGACCAGGCGTTGACCGACATGCAGGCGGCACTCACGGCCGCCGGTTCGCAGTAGGCGCCAGCCACGCCGTAACCGGCAGGCGTCAGTAACAGAGGACGGTCGGTGGCCCGCGCACTGGAGTGCCCGGGCCACCGACCGTCCCCGCCACCAACCCATGCAAATGGCACCCGAGGAAAGGACCAGGGCATGTCAATGCAAGCGGAGCCGCTGACCCGTCGCGGCAAGAAGGCACCAAACGGGGGGCCTGAGAACAAGGAAGTCGGGCAGGACCGGAAACAGAAGACACAGGGGCGGGCGGCGGCGCTGCTGGTCATCCCGTCGGTCATCGTGCTCGGAATCGTCATTGTCTACCCGGTTGTCGATGCCATCATCATGTCCCTGCAAAAGGACGCCGGCCTGGACCCCGTGACTGGGTCGTTTGTGGCCGGCGGTTTTGCCGGTTTCTACAACTACATCCACTGGATCTTTCAACAGTGCAATACCCCGAGCGGCCAAACCTCCTGTCCGGCGGGAACCCTCGGCGCACAATTCTGGTCCGCCACGGGCACCACGTTCCTCCTCACCGTCATCTCGGTGGCACTGGAGACGGTGATCGGATTCTGGATGGCCATCATCATGTCGCGCACGTTCCGCGGACGCAGCGCACTCCGCGCGGCGGTCCTGGTGCCGTGGGCCATCCCCACGGCCGTGACAGCCAAGCTGTGGTTCTTCATCTTCGCCTTTGACGGCATCGCCAACACCCTCTTCCACACCTCCATCCTGTGGACGGGCTCCGAAGTCCCGGCCCGGACCGCCATCATCATCGCCGACGTCTGGAAAACCACGCCCTTCATGGCGCTGCTCATCCTGGCGGGCCTGCAAATGATCCCGGACCAGGTGTATGAGGCGGCCAAGGTGGACGGGGCAACGGCCTGGCAGCGTTTCCGCCTCATCACCTTGCCGCTGGTCAAGCCGGCGCTCATGGTGGCGATCCTGTTCCGGACCCTGGACGCTTTGCGCATGTACGACCTCCCGGCCATTATGACAGGCGGCGCCAATGGCACCACCACCCTGTCGATCCTGGTGGTGGACCAGATCCGGGTCGGCTTCAACTCCGCCGCAGCCCTGTCCACCATCACGTTCCTGATCATCTTCATTGTGGCGTTCATCTTTGTCCGCTTCCTGGGGGCGAACGCCGTTGAATCGGCCACCAACTCGGGAAAGGCGAAGTGAAATGAGTGTTGCAACCCTTGATCCGACGGCGGCAAAGTCCGTTGCCCGTCGTAGGGAACGCTGGTCCAGCTCACGCACCTACATCAGTGCCGCCATCATCCTCATCTGGTGCCTGCTGCCGTTCTACTGGATGGTGGTGACGGCCTTCCGCGATGTGGGCTACACCTTCGACCCGACGCCCTGGTTCACGCATGTCACCTGGGACAATTTCACCACCGTGTTCTCGGAAAACCTGGGCAACCACTTTGCGCAGAACCTGTTGAACTCGCTGATTGTCTCCGGCGTAACCACCGCCGTGGCCCTGCTTTTCGGCGTGTTTGCCGCCTACGCGCTGGCACGGCTCGAGTTCCGCTTCAAGTTCCTGGTGCTCGGCTTTGTGCTCGGGGCTTCCATGTTCCCCGGTGTTGCCATTGTGACGCCGCTGTTCCAGCTGTTCACCAACATTGGCTGGATCGGCACCTACCAGGCACTGATCATTCCGAACATCTCGTTCGTGCTGCCGCTGACGGTCTACACGCTGACGTCCTTCTTTCGCGAAATGCCGTGGGAACTTGAGGAGGCGGCGCGCATTGACGGCTGCACGCAGGGTGAGGCCTTCCGCAAGGTCATCATGCCGCTGGCGGCCCCGGCCGTGTTCACCACCGCCATTCTGGCCTTCATCGGTGCCTGGAATGAGTTCCTCATTGCCAGCCAGCTGTCCAGTGAGGCCACGAAGACAGTGACAGTGGCCATCGCCTACTTTGCCGGCTCGCAGCCTCACCAGGAACCGTACACGGCCGTCATGGCAGCAGGTACCGTGGTGACCATCCCGCTGGTGATCCTGGTGCTGGTGTTCCAGCGCAAGATCGTGGCCGGCCTGACGGCAGGGGCGGTGAAGTAGATGGCCGGCCGCAAGCAGAAGGATTCGGGGCTGCATGCCCCCGCCTCCCGGCAGCGCAGCGCCGAGGACTTCGACTTGATCATTGGCTTCCTGGGCTTCTGGGCCCTGGTGGTCCTGGCCGTCACCGTCTGGATGGAGGTCACGGGGCAGCCGGCCCTGCTGTGGGCCATGGGGCTGCTGGCCCTGGTGCTGGGGCTGTGGGGAATGGTCAGGCTGCGACGGAAGCTGCCGGCCCGCACGGCGCGGCGCCCGCGCTGACCATGCCAGGCAGGGGATAGTCGCAACACACCTTAAGGGGGCGGAATCCATGGGCGTCAGCATTGACGACGTGGCGGCACGGGCCCAAGTGTCCACTGCGACGGTTTCGCGGGCGCTGCGGGGCCTGCCGCGGGTCAGCGAGGCCACCCGGGCCAAGGTCCTGGCCGTGGCCGAGTCAATGGGGTACGTGCCGTCGCCTTCGGCCAGCGGGTTGGCCAGCGGGCGCACCAGGACCGTGGGGGTGCTGGTGCCGTTCGTGGACCGCTGGTACTTTGGGCACGCCATAGAGGGAATCGACCAGGTCCTTCGCGACAACGGCTACAACCTGCTGCTCTTCAGCCTTGGCGGCTACCTGCACGGGCAGAAGCGCAGCTTCACGGAAAGCATGGTGCGCAAGCAGATCGACGGGCTGCTGGTGCTCTCCCTGGGCCTCTCCGACGAGGAGCTCCGCCAGCTGCACCACACCGACATTCCACTGATGTCGGTGGGCGGGCCCGTGGAGGGGTGCAGCGGCGTCTACATTGACGACGCCGCCGCCGCGACTATGGCAACCGAGCACCTGATTGGGCTGGGCCACCGCCGGATAGGGTACCTGCACGGCGGCGTCCAGGACGAACGCAACTTCAGGGTTCCCGCACTGCGGACTGTGGCCTTTGAGGAAACCATGTCCCGGGCCGGGCTGGAACTGAGGCCGGAATGGATGGTTGCCGGCGATTTCACCGTGGCGGAAGGGGTCCGGGGCGCGGCCAAGATCTTCGAGCTGCCGGGTGAACTGCCGACAGCCATTTTTTGCGGCTCGGATGAAATGGCGCTCGGTGTCATTTTTGAAGCCCAGCGCCGGGGCATCCGCGTGCCGGAGGAACTCTCCGTTGCCGGGATCGACGACCATGACTTTTCCGGGCCCGCCGGGCTGACCACCATTGCCCAAAAACCGTGGGAACACGGCCGGGCCGCAGCCGCCATGGTGCTGGGCGAGCTTGCCGGGAAAAAAGACTCGGTGCGGGAGCGGTTCATGCCCTTTGAACTTATTGTACGGCAGTCCACAGCCCCGCCCCGGACGTCGGTGCAGGCTTAGTTTGCTTAGTTTGCGCGGGCCAGCTGCCTGATGGGAATCCACCGGTTGGCCAGGCGGCGGTACGCGGCCGCCGCGCCCGTCAGGTCCCCTTCGGCCAGGCTCTGCAGGCCGGCGTGGACATCCGCGGGGGACTCGTCCGGGTGCACCCGGTTGGCCACGGGGCCGTAGTCGAGTTCCACCACGCCCCCATCGTCAAAGCCGTCCAGCCAGCCGTGGAGTTCGTCCAGTTCCTCGAACAGGTCCAGGTCCGGGGCCATTTCCGCCAGCATTTTCAGTGTCCGCCCGGACCGTTCGACGGCGACGGGCACGGGGACCTGGATGCGCACCGTGAGGACGCGGCCGTTGGCCTCCACCACCTCCATGCGGTCGTTGGCGTAGACCAGGGTAAACCAGCTGAAGGGGATGCCCCAGGTGGAGACCCGGGTTTGCAGGGAGGTCCCGGGACCCGGGACGGTTTCCAGGCGTTCCAGGTGCCGGTCCCATTCGGTGTCCGGCACCACCAGCTTGGCCAGCTGCGCCAGGGGACCGGAGAGCAGTTCAGTGGTGGCCGCGATGGACCTCGCCACCACCTGGTTGGGGGCGTAGAGCAGGGGCGCGTCCTCATCCATTTGAAGCACCCGCACCCTGTCCACGGCCGGCGTCGGGAGCGGGTTGGCGCTGGGCCTGCTGACGCGCCCCAGCGAGTCCGCCAGCTCCTGGGCGTCCACGCTCACCGCATTTTGTTCCGGTTCCACCCGCTGGCGCAGGTAGCCGAACTGTTCCGGCGTGTACGCCTCGCGGGGCAGGTAGATGCGCAGGCTGGAGACAAACGGCAGTTGCACGCCGCCCAAATACAGCCCGCTGCGCATGGTCTAGCCCAGCTCCACGATCACCGGGGCATGGTCCGAGGCGCCCTTGCCCTTGCGTTCCTCGCGGTCGATTCCGGCCCCGGACACGCGCGCCGCCAGGGCCGGGGAGGCCATGACAAAGTCGATGCGCATGCCTTCCTTTTTGGGGAAGCGCAGCTGAGTGTAGTCCCAGTAGGTGTAAACGCCCGGGCCCGGGTGCAGGGGGCGGACGACGTCGGCAAATCCGGCGGTTTCAAACGCGGAGAAGGCCGCCCGCTCGGGGGCGCTGACGTGGGTGAGGCCCTGTTCGATGAAGAAGTCGATGTCCCAGACGTCGTCGTCCTGGGGGGCAATGTTCCAGTCGCCCATGAGGGCGATCTGGGCCTGGGGGTCGGCAGCCAGCCAGCCCGCCGCCTGGTCCTTGAGCTCGGCCAGCCACTTCAGCTTGTACGGCATGTGCTCGTCATCCAGGGCGCGGCCGTTGGGCACGTACAGGCTCCAGATGCGCACGCCGTTGCAGGTGGCGCCGATGGCACGGGCCTCCTGCACGGGGTCCTTGCCGCCCTTGCCAAAGGCGGGCTGGCCGGGGAAGGTGCGTTCGACGTCGTCGAGCCCCACGCGGGAGGCGATGGCCACCCCGTTCCACTGGCTGAAGCCAAAGTGGGCCACCTCGTAGCCGTTGTTTTCAAAGAGCTCCCAAGGGAAGTTTTCATCCTTGCACTTGGTCTCTTGGATGGCGAGCACGTCCGCGTCGGTCCGGCGCAGCCAGTCCTCCACGCGGTCGGCACGGGCGCGCAGCGAGTTCACATTCCAGGTCGCAATCTTCACGCCTTCAAACTATCAACTAAAGCTGAAGAACTCGTGTTCCGGCCGAGTCGATCGGCCAAGGAGGGCACTCCCCGCCAGCGCCCCCACGACCTCCAAGGTTCCCCCACTCCGACGCTCCCTCACCTTTTGCGGTGTTTGGGGCGGCCCTCCCTCACCTTTTGCGGTGTTTGGGGCGGCCCTCCCTCACGTTTCGCGGTGTTTCCGGCGACGCTCCCTCCACTTTAAAAAGTGGTGAGTGAGCGTTCGCGAAAACATGCCATTTGATGAGGGAGCGTCGGGGGTTTGTGCCCATTTGATGAGGGAGCGTCGGGGGTTTGTGCCCATTTGGTGAGAGAGCGTCCTAGGAGGTTTCGAGGAATTCCGTGTCTTGGTATTCACGGCCCAGGCCGTTCGGGGTGGGTGTGCCGGCCACCGCACCGCCGCTGCCGTGGCGCGCCACCTCGTTGGCCCGCAGTTCCACGCGGCGGATCTTGCCGGAGATGGTCTTGGGCAGCTCAGCAAATTCCAGCCGGCGGATCCGCTTGTAGGCCGGCAGGTGCTCACGGCAGTAGGCGAAAATTTCGCCCGCCAGCGCGTCGCTGGGTTCATACGCCGCCGCCAGCACCACGTAGGCCTTGGGCACGCTCAGCCGCAGCGCATCGGGCGACGGGACCACGGCAGCCTCGGCCACGGCCGGGTGTTCAATGAGCACGCTCTCCAGCTCGAAGGGGGAGAGGCGGTAGTCCGAGGACTTGAACACGTCGTCGCTGCGGCCCACGTAGGTCAGGATGCCGTTTTCGTCCCGGCTGGCAACGTCGCCCGTGTGGTAGTAGCCGCCGCGGAAGGCCTCGGCCGTCTTCTCCGGATCCCCGTAGTAGCCCTTGGTGAGCCCCACGGGGGCGGGGTCCAAGCGCAGGCAAAGCTCGCCGTCGTCCTTCTCCTCACCGGTGATCAGGTCCAGGAGGACGACGTCGTAGCCCGGGAGCGGGCGGCCCATGGAGCCGATCTTGATGGGCTGGCCGGGCGTGTTGGCGACCTGCACGGTGGTCTCCGTCTGGCCGAAGCCGTCGCGGATCAGCTGGCCCCAGGCACGCTCCACCTGCCCGATGACCTCGGCATTGAGCGGTTCGCCGGCCGAGACGACCTTGGTGGGCGGGTGCTTCAGCAGGGTCAGGTCCGCCTGGATGAGCATGCGCCACACGGTGGGCGGGGCGCAGAAGCTGGTGACATGTTCGGCGTCCATCTGGGCCATGAGGGCGGCGGCGTCAAAGCGCGTGTAGTTGTAGATGAACACGCAGGCCTCGGCGATCCACGGTGTGAACACATTGGACCAGGCGTGCTTGGCCCAGCCGGGGGAGGCAACGTTGAGGTGGACGTCGCCCGGCTCCAGACCGATCCAGAACATGGTGGAGAGGTGGCCCACGGGATAGGAGGTGTGCGTGTGCTCCACCAGCTTGGCCTTGGACGTGGTGCCGGAGGTGAAGTAGAGCAGCATGGTTTCGTCTGCCTTGGTGGGGGCGTCCGGGGTGAAGTTTTCCGGGCTCCCGGCCGAATCCGCGAAGTCGAGGACCGGCCGCCCGGCCTCCGCATCCGTGCTGCCGGCGCCGACGCCCACCAGGGTGTAGTCCCCGGGCACGTCGGCAAACTTGGGGGCGTCTTCGGCGCGCGCCGTTACCCAGTGGGCACCGCCGCGCTCCACCCTGTCGCGCAGGTCCGCCGGGCCCATCATGGTGGTGGTGGGGATCATGACAACGCCCAGCTTGATGCAGGCCAGCATCACTTCCCACAGCTCCACCTGGTTGCCCAGCATGATGATCATGTGCTCGCCGCGCCGGATGCCGTGGCTCCGCAGCCAGTTGGCCACCTGGTTTGAGCGTTGGGACAGCTCCGAGAAGCTGCGCCTGGTGGCGGTGCCGTCCTGTTCCACGATGACCAGTGCGGGGTTGTTCCCCGTGGCGGGGTCGCGGGCGATCGCGTCGATCCAGTCCAGCGCAAAGTTGAACTCGGTGAACGCCGGCCATGTGAACTCCCGTTGTGCCCGGGCGTTGTCCAGGCGCATTTCCAGCAGCTTGTTGCGGGCCGCGCGGAATTCTTCAGTGACGTTCATGGTGTTCACCTTTCGGCGTCGAAAGACGGTGTTCCTTGTCACCTTGAATATACGCGCAGCCCCCGCCGTGCTGCCCCTATTTCCACCAGGTGTCCAGCACGGACACGGGGGTGGTGCGTTTGTGGCGGCTTTGCAGGTAGCGGCGTTCTATGTTCGCAGCAGCCTCCGGGGCAATGTCCCGGCCCTCGAGGTAGTCGTCGATGTCGTCGTAGCTGATGCCCAGCTCGTCCTCGTCCGTCCGCCCGGGGACGCCGTCGAGCAGGTCCGCTGTGGGTGCCTTGCCCCACAGCTTTTCCGGGGCGCCCAGCTCCTTCAGGAGGGCCCGGTTTTGGCGTTTGTTCAGGGTGAACAGCGGCAGGATGTCCGCGCCGCCGTCGCCAAACTTGGTGAAGAACCCGGTGACGGACTCCGCCGCATGGTCGGTGCCGATCACCAGCAGGTTTCCCTGGCCGGCCAGCGCATACTGGGCCACCATGCGGGAGCGGGCCTTGATGTTGCCCTTGTTGAAGTCTGAAAGATCCGTGGTGCCGCCCCTGGCGAACTCGGCCTCGAAGCCGTCCACGGCCGGGGCGATGTTGAACGTCCGCTCCACCTGGGGCTTGATGAAGTCCAGTGCGGCCCGGGCGTCGTCCTCGTCATGCTGGACGCCGTAGGGCAGGCGGACGGCGATGAAGGTGGCGTCAGTGCCCTCGGCAGCGAGCTCCTCCACGGCCAGCTGGGCCAGGCGGCCTGCCAGCGTGGAATCGAGGCCACCGCTGATGCCCAGCACGAAGCCGTTGGTGCCGGTGGCGGCCCGGTAGTCCTTGAGGAACTGCACCCGCCGGGCAATTTCCGCTGCCGGATCGATGGCTGGCCGGACGCCCAGTTCTGAAATGATTTGTGCCTGTAGTTCGCGCATGTCAAAAGGGTATCGCTTCCGTGTTTCGGGGGTGTTGCACGCCAGACCCCGGCCCGGGCAAGACTGCCTGCGGATTTACGCTTCCTCGACGCCGTGGATTTGGGACCAGATGACGCCCATTTCATCCATGGACTGCTCCACTATCTTGGTCATTGCGGCCTGTGCGGCGTCACCGTTGCCGCGCTGGACCGCATTGGCCACATCGGAATGGAAGCCCATGGCGTGGTGGTTGGGGCTGTGGGGCATGAGGCCGTGCTCAATGCGGCCCTTCAGGACCTCCGTGACCAGGGAATTAAGCTGGGCAAACATTTCATTCCCCGATGCCTCCAGCAGCTTTGCGTGGAACTCGACGTCAAGTTTCAGGAACGTCTCAAGGTCCGAGGCCTGCCCCGAAGCCCACATCTTCGCGGACAGGGCCACCAGGTCGCTGGCCTGAGTGAAGCTGGCGCGCGCGGCTGCCAGTTTGGCGGCCATGGGTTCGACGGCGGAGCGCAGTTCGCCCAGGCTGCGCAACTGCTCGAGCCGGCTGCCCGACGCAAGGCGCCACCGGATGACGTGCGGATCGTACAGATTCCAGGCGGACTGGGGCTGCACCAGCGTGCCCAGGCGCCGGCGGGAAGCCAGCAGCCCCAGCGAGGAAAGCACCCGAATGACTTCGCGGACCACCGACCGGGACACGCCGTAGCGCGATTCCAATTCCTCGACGCTCAGGACGGCACCCACGGGAAACTCCCCTGTCACGATGGCCAGGCCCAGCTTGTCCACCAGTGATGAATGGAGGTATTCGCGCGGCATGCCTGGGACTGGCGCTGGCGCGGCGCTGTGGGGAGCGGTCATTGAAGCATCATATCGATTCGGTCTCGACTCTTGATAAGTATGTTTTATGAGACTAGCATCACAAATACGGCATATGTTTTTGAATGCCAGCGAACTGTTTGGAACTTCGGTTCCGGCCTCATCGAAAGGGAAGTCGTAATGAAGCGACGCTCTGTACTGCAGCTTTTGGCTGTGGCTGTAGTTGTTCCGTTTGGTGTTGCCGCCTGTGGCGGCACCGACTCAAAGGCCACCGGCACCTTGCGTGTCACGCTGGCCAACCACGTATGGACGGAGGGCATCAAGGCAGCCATCCCTGAATTTGAAAAGGACTCCGGCCTGAAGGTGGAGCTGACCCAGCTGGGCGAGGACCAGCTCTCCGACCAGTACAACGTCAAGCTCAACGCCGGCACCAACGAGATCGACGTGATGATGTACCGCCCGCTGCAGGAGGGCAAGCTCTTCGCCAAGAACAAGTACCTTGCCGACCTGAGCAGCAACGTGAAGTCGGATGCCGCGTGGGACTGGGCCGACTTCCAAAAGGGCCCAGTGTCCTCCACAACATTTGAGAACAAGGTGGTGGGCGTGCCCATCATCACCGAGCGCGAAGTCCTGTACTACCGCAAGGACCTCTTGGAGGCTGCCGGCGTGGCAGTGCCGAAGACCATGGAAGAGCTCGAAGCCGCGGCCAAGAAGGTCTCCGCCGCCAACAAGGGCGTGGCGGGTTTCGTGGCGCGCACCAACAAGTCCGCAGCCGTCACACAGTTCTCCAGCTTCCTGTACAGCTTCGGCGGCGACTTCATCGACGGGTCCGGCAAGGCGTCGCTTGACACGCCCGAAGCCAAGGCAGCCTACGCCTTTTACGGCGGGCTGCTCCACAACCATGGACCGGCGAATGTCAGCACGGACATGAGCTGGCCGGAGGCCATGGCCATTTTCACCCAGGGCAACGCTGTCTTCTACACCGAAGCCGATTCCCTGTACAAGAATGCCACCGACACGGCCAAGTCCAAGGTGGCTGACAAGGTGGGCTTTGCCGCCCTCCCGGCCGGGCCCGCAGGGTCCAAGCCGTACAACGTTCCGTCCTGGGCCCTGGGTATCAATGACGCCTCCGGCAACAAGGACAACGCCTGGAAGTTCATCCAGTGGGCCACCTCCAAGGCCCGCACCCTGGCAGCCCAGAAGGCCGGCGTCCCCGGCCCGCGGTCGTCGGTCTGGGCCGATCCGGCCGGCACGTCCACCTACCCGAAGGACCTGGGCGAGGCCATCGCTTTCAGCGCCGAGCACGGCATTGGGCACGACCGTCCACTGGTGATCGCCGTGGCCAAGGCCCGTGAGATTGTGGGCGAACCGATTGTCACCGCCATCACGGGCGGCGATTCCGCGGGGGCCGCCGCAACGGCCAACACCGCGTTCCAGAAGTTCCTGGATACCGACAAGTAACCACCCGCAGGGCGGGGCGCAGTGAGCTGCCCCGCCCTGCACCTCCCGGGCCCGCCGGGCACTGCCCTCCTATGACAACTCCCTAGGTGAACCATGTCTGTTTCCGTAAAAACCCCGGTGGACACCCCCAAGGTGACTGCCGCACGGTCCTTCTCCGACTGGGCCAACAAGCACCGAAAATGGCTCTTTGCCGCCCCGGCCATGATCTTTGTGGGCGTGCTGATCATCTTCCCCCTCGGCTGGACGCTCTACCTCAGCCTGACCGATTCGCACGGCTCGGTGCGGGCGTCGTCGGACTTCATCGGCCTGGGCAACTACACCACCGTCTTGTCGGACTTTGACAGGTTCTGGCCGGCGGTGGGCCGCACGGTGTACTTCACGGCCACCGCGCTGGTGGTTGAAATGGTGCTGGGAATGATGATTGCCCTGCTGCTGTGGCGCCCCTTCCGCGGCGAAAAATGGGTCAGGGTGGCGATCCTGCTGCCCCTCGTGGCCACCCCCGTGGCCGTCGGCATGATGTGGCGGCTGATCTTTGACCCGAACATGGGCTTCGCCAACCAGATGCTGTCCTGGGTGGGCATTCCGCCGCAGCCCTGGCTGTCCGGCCAGGCCACGGCACTGCCCACCACCATCTTCATGGACATCTGGCAGTGGACTCCCATGGTGGTGCTGATCCTGCTGGCCGGGCTGACGTCCCTGCCGGAGGAAACCGACGAGGCCGCCCGCGTTGACGGCGCCAACGCCTGGCAGCGCTTCTTCCTGGTCACGCTGCCGCTGCTGAAGGCAACCGTCATAGTGGCTGTGCTGCTGCGCAGCATTGACGCCCTGAAGACCTTCGACATCCTGTATGCCACCAAGGGCAAGGGCGGAGGGTCCTTCCACGAGGTGGAGACACTGAACGTGTACGCCTATGGGCTCAGCTTTGACTACAACGAATACGGGATGTCCTCCGCCGTCCTGATTATCTTCTTCCTCATCATCATTGGGTTCATGTGGATCCTGACCCGCCGCCGGAAAGGACAGAACTAGATGTCACATCTGTCGCTGCAAGCAGAATACGCCAGGCCCGTGGCCGCACAGCGCCGCAAGCCGGCAGGGGTGCGGGCCTACGGCTGGTTCCGGGTGGTGGCGCTGGCCGTCGTCGTGCTGGCCCTGCTGGCACCCCTGGCCTGGCTGGTGGCCTCCTCCCTGAAGACCAACGTGGACATCTACGATCCCACCAAGACCATCATCTTCAAGCCGACGTTTGAGAACTACGTCAACGTGCTGACCCGCAACAACTACTTCATCTACATCTTCAACAGCTTCTGGGTGGCGTTTGTCTCCACGGGCCTGTCGCTGCTGCTGGGGGTGCCGGCTGCCTACGCCATGAGCCGGTTCACCATGCACCGCTCGGCCCTGGTGGTGCTCATGGCCAGGGTCATCCCCGGCATCACCTTGCTGGTGCCCTGGTACTACGTGTTTTCCAACATGCGCATGGTGGGCGGTTTCACGGTGCTGATCATGAGCCACATGTTCGTGGCGCTGCCGCTGATCGTGTACATCATGATCAGCTACTTTGACTCCATGCCGCTGGAGCTGGAGGAATCGGCCCAGGTGGACGGGCTCACGCCCATCGGCGCCTTCAGCCACATCACCTTGCCGCTGTCCATTGGCGGCATGGCGACGGCGGGAATCCTGGCGTTCATCTTTTCCTGGAACAACTTCATGTTTGCCCTGGTGCTCTCCGGCTCCCGCACCAAGACGCTGCCGGTGGCCATCTTTGACTTCGTCTCCTACGCCAGCATCGACTGGGGCGGGCTCATGGCCGCGGCCACCGTGGTCACCGTGCCCATCATGGTCATTGCCCTGTTCACACAAAAGTACATTGTCTCCGGCATGACGGCGGGGGCCATCAAGTGACCGGCGGCAGCATGGACACCCGGATCACCAGGGTTGAAACATTCATGGTGCCCCCGCGCTGGCTGTTTGTCCGCATCGAAACGGCCAGCGGCATTGTGGGCTGGGGCGAGGCCACGTGCGAGGGGCGCAGCGAAACCGTGCGCACCGCCGTCGAACAGCTCGCCGAAGTGCTCCTCGGAGCCGACGCGCTGCGGATCGAGGACCACTGGCAGGTCATGACCAAGGGATCGTTCTACCGCGGCGGCCCCATCCTTTCCAGCGCCGTCTCCGGCCTGGACCAGGCGCTGTGGGACATTGCCGGCAAGCACTTCAACACTCCCGTGCACCAGCTGCTGGGCGGGCACGTCCGCGACAGGATCCGCGCCTATGGCTGGGTGGGCGGGGATGAACCGGACCAGGTGGCGGACTCCATTGCCGCCCAGCTTGAGGTGGGGCTGACGGCCGTGAAGATGAACGCCAGCGGCCGCATGTCCCGCCTGGGTACGGTTGCCGAGCTCGACGGCGTGGTGCGCCGGGTGGCCGCCGCGCGGGAAGTGCTGGGCGAACACCGGGACGTCGCCGTGGACTTCCACGGCCGCTTCACGCTGGCCAACGCCCGCAAGGTGGCGCCCCTGCTGGAACCCTTCCGGCCGTTCTTCCTGGAGGAGCCCGTGGTGCCGGAGAACTCGCACCTGCTGCGCGAATTCACCTCCAGCACCACCATCCCGGTATCCACGGGGGAGCGGCTGTACAACCGGCAGGAATTCCTGCCCGCCCTGCAGGCCGGCATTGCCGTGGCCCAGCCGGACCTTTCCCACGCCGGCGGGATCACCGAGGTGCGCAAGATCGCCTCCCTCGCGGAGGTTTACGACGTGCAGCTTGCCCCGCACTGCCCCCTGGGGCCGCTGGCGCTCGCCGCCTGCCTCCAGGTGGGCTTTGCCACGCCGAACTTCCTGATCCAGGAACAAAGCATCGGCATCCATTACAACAAGGGCGCCGAGGTGCTGGACTACGTGCTGGACAAGGAGCCCCTGAAGTTCGTGGACGGCCACTTTGAACGGCTGCTGGGCCCGGGCCTGGGCATCGAGGTGGACGAAAAGGCCGTGCGGGCGGCCGACAAGCGCGGCCATGCATGGCGCGGCCCCGTCTGGCGGCATGCGGACGGCTCATTTGCCGAGTGGTGAGGCGGGACGCCGGCAGGGGGCCGGCCCGGCCCATGGAGGGGGAACCATGCAAGGACTGGCCAAGATGGCAGCCAGCGCCGCCGGCGTGATGCTGGCGGCGCGCCCGGAGCCCGTTGCAGGGCCGGGGGAGGTGGTGGTGGACGTGGCGGCCGTGGGCATCTGCGGCACCGACCTGCACATCATGCATGATGAGTACCCCTCCCGCCCGCCGGTCACCATGGGGCACGAGATCACGGGCACGGTCAGTGCCGTGGGCAGCCCCTCGGACAAGGCCTGGCTGGGCCGGCGCGTGGCCGTGGAGACCTACTTCCGCACCTGCGAGCGGTGCAGCATGTGCCGGGCCGGGCGCCGGAACCTGTGCGCCAGGAGGGATTCCCTCGGGTCCATGGTCGACGGCGGATTTGCCCGCCAGGTGCTGGTCCCGGCCGTCAACCTGCATGCCGTCCCGGCAAATGTCAGTGAGCTGGCTGGCGCGCTGGCGGAACCGCTGGCCTGCGTGGCCCAATGCCTGGTGGTGCAGCCGTCCGTGCGGGTGGGGGACACAGTGCTGGTGGTGGGCCCCGGACCCATGGGCTTTTTGGCCGCCCAGGTGGCCCGCGCCCAGGGCGCGGCGGTCACCGTGAGCGGCCTGCCAGCCGACTCGGCCCGGCTGGCCGTGTGCGCCGCAGCTGGTTTTGACATCCTTGATGCAAGGCCTGCGGAGGATTCCTTCGACGTGGCCGTGGAATGTTCCGGTTCGGGCGGCGGTGCCACGGTGGCCATGCGCAGCGCCAGGCGCGGCGGCCGCTACGTGGGCGTCGGCATCTTTGGCCGGGACGTCACAGTGCCGCTGGACCTGCTGCTTTACAAGGAGCTGGTCATGTCCAGCGGCTTTGCCTCCACCCCGCAGTCCTGGGAGACAGCCATCCGGCTGATGGCCTCCGGCACCCTCGACCTGGACGCCGTGGTCAGCGGGTCATATCCGCTGGAGCGGTGGCAGGAGGCTTTTGAAGTGCTCAAAAGCGGCTCGGCCATGAAGGTCATGCTGGACCCCCGCTGAGCGTGGCTTCCACGCGCACCGGCGGATCCCGCCGCACCCGCTGAGCGCGCAACGCGGCCCCTAAATGATGGTGTAGGAATTGAGCGGCCGGCCCGTGTTGCCGTAGCTGAGCTCAAGCGCCACCAGGTTCTTGCGCTCCAGGGCGCCCAGGTAGCGCTGGGCCGTGGGCCGGCTGACCCCAAGGCTTTCGGCGATTTCCGCCGCACTGATGGGCCCGCCCGCCGCACGGACGGCGTCGAGCACTTTTTGCATGGTGGGCTGGAGCCTGGGGCCGGGCGCAGCGGGGCGAACCGCGGCGGACCGGGTGTGGTACAGGCTGTCGACAACTGCCTGGCTGGCCGACGGGGCCGAGTCCAGCTCCTGGCGCCACCGCTGGTAGGCCTCCAACTGTGTGCGCAGCTGCTCAAAGCTGAACGGCTTGACCAGGTAATAGACGGCGCCGCTGCTCATGGCGGAACGGACCGTGGCCAGGTCCCGTGCGGCGGTGATGATGATGCAGTCAACCTCCGTGCCCGCAGCCTGCAGGGACCGCAGCAGGGACAGCCCGTCCTCATCCGGCAGGTGCACGTCGAGGAGGAGCAGGTCGGGGGACAGCCGGGCAATGGCCTCCCGCGCCGCGGCGGCGCTGTACACCTCCCCCACGCATTCAAAGCCCCCCACCCGGGCCACCCTGGCGGCATGGATGCGGGCCACCCGGAAGTCGTCGTCGACCACCAGTGTCTTAATCATCGTCGGTCCCTGTCTGGTTTGTGGCGTCCGGGGCTGCCGGCAGCCATACCTCAAAGTTACCGCCCGGACCCGGGAAAATGTCGAGGGTGCCTCCCGCCCTGTGGACAATGCGCGCCACCAGCGCCAGCCCGATGCCCCTGCGCATGCCCGGCCGGGTGTCCTTGGTGGAGTAGCCGTCCACCACCACGGCGTCGATCTGGTCCGCCGGGACGCCCGGGCCGTTGTCCCGGACCGAGATGAAAACGCCGACGGCGTCGTCCAGGTGGATGGTGACGGTGCGCGGCCGCGGCGTGTTGGCCAGCGCGTCAATGGCGTTGTCCAGCAGGTTGCCCACAATCGTCACCACCTCCGTGGCCAGGGCCGGCGGCCGTTCCAGCCGGGAGTCGGAAGTCACCTCGATCTCCACGTCCTGCTCGGCAGCAACGGTGATCTTGGCCAGCAGCAGCGCGGCCAGCTCCGGCGGCGCGATCCGTGAACGCAGCCCTTCACCCAGGGAGCGCGAGGTGGTGGAAAGCTGGGCAACGTAGCTCTTGGCCTGCTCCACCTCGCCCAGTTCCAGCAGCCCGTCCACCACGTAGAGGCGGTTGGCGTACTCGTGTTCCAGGGCGCGCATGGCCTCCATGAGCCCCTGGACCGAGTGCAGGTCCCTGACCAGTCCCTCGATTTCGGTGCGGTCGCGCAGGGTGATGACCGAGCCTATGCTTCGCCCGCCAACCGAGACTGGCATGCGGTTGACCACCAGGAGGGCGTCCTCCGTCAGCACCACCTGGTCTACGCCGTCGAGCGTGCCAGTGAGCAGCTGGCGCAGCCTGCCCTCGGGGACCAGCTCGGCGACGGGCGTCCCCAGGGCCGTCTCCTCCACCTTGAGCAGCCGCCGCGCCTCCTCGTTGATGACCGTCACCTTGCCGTCGTCGTCCAGCCCGACGACGGCCTCCCGGATTCCGTGCAGCAGGGCCTCGCGTTCCTGCAGCAGGAAGGCGATCTCTGCCGGTTCGAGGTTGAAGGTGACGCGCTTGATCCGCCGGGACAAAAGCAGCGAGCCGCCCACGCTCAGGAGCAGCACCAGCGCCGAGAAACCGGCGATCAGCCACATGGTGGCCGCCTGGTCGTCCTGTTCCCTGGTGTCCAGGATCCCCACGGACACTTCGCCAATCACGGCGCCGTCCGTGCCGAAGATTGGCGCCTTGGCGTTGGCCGACAGGCCCAGGCTGCCCTGGTCAAAGCCAAGGTGTGACTTTCCGTCCAGGACGGCCACCGGCTCCTCCAGCTTGTGGCCGATCAGGGCAGGATTCGGATGGGAATAGCGGATGCCGTTGCGGTCGGTGACCACCACATAGGACGGATTGGCGGCCGCCACTATCTGCTGGGCCAACGCCTCAATGTCATGGTGGGGATCCTTCGCTGCCAGTGCCGTGCGGACCTCCGGCATGGCGGCGGTGGTGGTGGCGATGCCCAGCGCCCGGAGCTGGTACTGACGGTCCAGCGTCCCGTTGCTGACCACGGTGAAAAGGACGGCGCCCAGCACCACCGCGAGGACCAGCAGGGACAGCATGCTGAGCAGGATCTGGGTGGTCAAGGTCATGGACCGGCGCCGGAATCGGCGGGTGGCTTGCGAGGAGATCCGGCTCACCGGAGACCTGCTCCAACCCGCAGCGGGTGCCCCTTGCAGAAAATGCACAAAACGTGCACTTTTGCGTTTAAGTTGCACAACTTACTGAAGTCTTTTGCCACTGACCGTCACTTTCTAAGCTCGTCATAGTTTATGTGATCCGACTCACGTACGCGAGCCAATGGCAAGGAAGGGAAACAGTGACAACGGTGTCAGAATTACAACGAAGTGGCGGCACGCCCACGGACCAGGGCGGGGGCGGCGGAGACGACCGGGCCCGGATTGAAATCCACGGCCTGACCAAGCGCTACCTTACGCCGAAGGGGGAAACATTCACGGCCATCCGTGACATCTCACTCACGGTTGAACCGGGCGAGTTTTGCGCCATCGTGGGGCCCACAGGCTGCGGGAAGTCCACCACGCTGGCCCAGGTCTCCGGCCTGGAACACCCCAGCGCCGGCTCCGTGACCGTAGGTGGAAACATTGTTGAAGGCATCACCAACGGCGTCAGCTACATGTTCCAGGCGGACGCACTCTTCCCCTGGAAGACTGTCCTGAACAACGTCCTGATCGGCCCGGTCCTGCTCGGCACCCCGCGCAAGGAAGCCACCAAGCTTGCCATGGATTGGCTGCGCCGCGTTGGCCTGGCCGGCTTTGAGGACCGCTACCCCCACCAGCTCTCCGGCGGCATGCGCAAGCGCGTGGCCATGGCTGCGGCACTGATCAATAACCCGCGGATCCTGCTCATGGACGAACCGTTCGGTGCCCTCGACGTCCAGACGAAGGCCATCATGCAAAACGAGCTCCTGCAGCTGTGGGAGGGCCTGCGCCCCTCGGTGCTGTTCATCACCCACGACCTCGACGAGGCCGTGGCGCTCGCCGACAAGGTGGTCATCATGACCAGCAGCCCCGGCTCCATCAAGAACGTCTTCAACATCGACCTGCCCAGGCCGCGCGGGGATGTACAGCAAATCCGGCACGAGAAGCGCTTCCTGGAACTGCAGGGGCAGATCTGGTCGTCCCTGAAGGATGAAGTGGACCGGGCCTACAAGCAGACGGCAGGTGTGTCAGCATGACCTCAATAACGCATAACGCCCCCCTGGTACAGGAGCAGGAGGCCGAACTGAAGGCCGCGGCCCACCGCGCCGTGACGCTCCGCAAGACGTGGATCTGGATCGGCCGGATCATGCTCGCCGTCGTCGTTCTTGGCGGTTGGCAGTGGTTCACAGCGGTTGGCTGGGTGGACAAGTTCTTCTTCGGCCAGCCAACTGAAGTCTGGAACAGCCTGGTCAAGCTCTTCACCGACGGCACGGCCTTCGGCAGCATCTGGGAGAACCTGTGGATCACGGTGCAGGAGGCGCTGCTGGGCTTCCTCGGCGGCACCCTGGCCGGCGTCATTCTGGGGATCCTGCTGGGCTCCAACCGGTACCTGTCGGACGTTGTCGGCCCGTACATCCGGATCGTCAATTCCATTCCCCGCATCGTTCTGGGCTCGATCTTCATCGTGGCCTTCGGGCTCGGCATGGGCCCGAAAGTGCTCCTGGCCGCAGTCCTGGTGTTCTTCGTGGTGTTCTTCAACGCCTTCCAGGGTGTCCGCGAGGTGGACCAAAACCTGGTCTCGAACGTGCGTGTCCTGGGTGCCTCGCCGCTCCAGGTGGCCATGCACGTAACTATCCCGTCGGCCATGACCTGGATCATCGCCAGCCTGCACACGGCCTTCGGCTTCGCGATCATCGGTGCGCTGGTGGCAGAGGTGTTGGGTGCCCAGCACGGCGTGGGGCTGATCATCAGCCAGGCCCAGGGCACCTTCGACCCCAACACGGTCTTCGCCTGCATGGTTATCATCGCCGTGGTCACCCTGGGCGCGGAATACCTCATCAGCCTGTTGGAGTCCACCCTGCTGAAGTGGCGCCCGCCGAGCCGTTCCGAGGCACAGGCCATCTAAGGGCCGCAGCTTCTTTTTTCGCCAGCCAATTCTTTTATTCTTCGCATCAACCAAAGGAACAAAACCATGAACAAGAACAAGATCTATGCCGTCGCCGCAACCGGCGCACTGGCGCTCAGCCTGGCGGCCTGTGGCGGCGGCAGCACCGCAGGCGGCAGCAACGGTGCGGCAGCCTCGGTTCCCACCGTCAAAATGATGGTGGGCGGCATCGACAAGCAGATCTACCTGCCCTACGAGCTGGCCCAGCAGCTGGGGTACTACAAGAAGTACGGCGTCAACGTGGAGCTTTCCACGGAGCAGAACGGTGGCGTCGGCGCCGAGGACGCCATGGCGTCCGGGCAGGTTGACATGGCCGGCGCCTGGTACGTCCACACCGTGGACTTCCAGGCCAAGGGCAAGGATGTCATCAACCTGGTCCAGCTTTCCGGCGCCCCGGGTGAGCGTGTCATGTGCGGCACGGACAGCGGCGTCCATTCCCCGGCGGACTTCAAGGGCAAGACCATGGGCGTCACGGACCTTGGCTCCGGCACCGACGAACTGACCCAGTTCGTGGCCTCGCAGGCCGGCATCACCAAGAAGGACTACCACACCCTCGCCGTCGGGGCAGGCTCCACCGCCATCGCAGCCATCCAGCGCAAGTCCGCGGACTGTGTCATGACCACGCAGCCCACCGTCGGGGCACTCGAGAGCAAGAAGTTGGCCTACACCGCCGTCGACCTGGCCACCTCGGCCGGTGCCACGAAGGCGCTGGGCGGCGACTGGCCTGCTGCCGGGCTGCTGGCCAACGCCAGTTGGGTAAAGGACCACGAAGACGCCGCGCAGAAGGTGGTGGACGCCCTGGTCGCGACCATGCACTGGATCAACACGCACACCGCAGCGGACATCGCGGACAAGCTGCCGTCGTCGTACGTCCAGAACAGCACCATCAGCAAGGACCAGTACGTTGCCGGGCTGACCACGGACAAGGGACAGTTCCTGCCTGACGGCATCATGCCTGCAGGCGGCCCGAAGGTCATCTTCGCCATGGAGAAGGGCAACGGCGTGGACACCTCCAAGGTCACCATTGCAGGCACCTTCACCAACAAGTACGCGATTGCCGCGAACAAGCTGGAAGGCTTCACCACCACCACAACCCCGGCCGGTGCCGACGGCTAGAAGCGATGCTTCATTGATCCACCGGGACGGCCTGCGCGTTATATTGCGCAGGCCGTCCCTTTGCGTCCGCGGCGTCCGCGTCCGCGTCCGCGTCCGCCGGCGTGCCGCGGGCGTGCCCGGCAACCATTTAGAATGGAGGCCATGACCCAGACTTTTGCCGCCGACCGCGCCCGCCTGCTCGAACTCATCAAGGAACTGGCCGTGGTCCGCGGCAAGGTGATCCTCTCTTCCGGCAAGGAAGCCGACTACTACATCGACCTGCGCCGCATCACCCTCCACCACGAAGCCTCCCGCCTGGCCGGCCGGGTCATGCTGGCCATGCTGGACGACGCCGGCATTGAGTTTGAGACGGCAGGCGGGCTGACGATGGGGGCAGACCCCGTGGGCACGGCCCTCATGCATGCCGCAGCCGACGCCGGACGGGCCGTCGATGCGTTCGTGGTCCGCAAGGCGCAGAAGTCCTACGGCATGGGCCGCCAGGTGGAAGGCCCCGGCGTTGACGGGCGCCGCGTGGTGGTGCTCGAAGACACCTCGACCACGGGCGGTTCCGCACTGGCCGCCGTCGAAGGCGTGCGGAAGGCCGGCGGCAACATCCAAGCCGTCGCCGTCATCGTGGACCGCGACACCGGCGCCAAGGAACGCATCGAAACCGAGGCCGGCGTCCCCTACCTGTTCGCCTTCGGCAAGGACGAACTCGGCCTCGAGTGACACCGCGGCGGCGCCTCCGCCGGAGGGGCCGACATTTTTGTAGTCCGGCGTAAAGGAGACGCCCAAGGCCGCCTGCGGCCGACGCGTCGGACAGCCCGATGGAAAATGGCGGTCCTCCGGCACCGCCACCGGACCCTGCCTCCGGACCCAGCCACAATTTGAAAGGCCGTTTTGTCCAAGCTTTACTTCCGCCACGGTGCGATGAATTCCGGCAAGTCGACCGGGCTGCTGCAGGTTGCCTTCAACTATGAGGAGCGCGGCCAGCGGGTGCTGCTGGCCAAGCCGGGGATCGACACCAAGGGTGCCGGGGAAATCGTGTCCCGGCTGGGCATGACCCGCAACGTGGACTTCCTCATCCAGCCGGACGACGACGCCCGGTCCGTCTTCGCTGCGCAGGCGGCGGGCGACGACCCCGATGCCCTGCTGGAGCACGTCCAGGTGCCGCCGGTGGCCTGCCTGCTGGTGGACGAGGCCCAGTTCCTGACGCCCTCGCAGGTTGACGACCTGTTCCGGATTGCCGTCCTGGACCGCGTGCCCGTCATTGCCTACGGGCTGCGCACGGACTTCCGCACCAGGGCGTTTCCGGGCGCCGCACGCCTGCTGGAGATTGCGCATTCACTCGAGGAGCTGAAAACCATCTGCCGGTGCGGGCGAAAGGCCCTGTTCAACACCCGGCGCGTGGGTGAGGACATAGTGTTCGACGGCGACCAGGTCGCCATTGATGGGGCGGACGTCTGGTACGAGTCCCTGTGCGGAAGCTGCTACTTGGAAGCGTCCGGCGGAAAGCTCCTATAACAGCCGGTGGCCCGCGATCCGGCGTCGGGTATCCATCACCCCCCTCGCGCCAACGGGCACTTAACGGGCATGTTGAGGCGAAACATCCACGTTAAGTGCCCGTTCGGCGAAGGGGTGGGCTTAGATTTCCGGAATGAGGTCTGCCACGGAGCCCAGCGCCTGGTCCGGCCGGAACGGGAAGGCGTCAATGTCCTCCGGCTGGGTGATGCCCGTGAACACCAGGACGGTGTGCAGCCCCGCCTCCATGCCGGCAATGATGTCGGTGTCCATGCGGTCGCCAATCATGGCCGTGGTCTCCGAATGCGCCTGGATCCTGTTCATGGCGGAGCGGAACATCATCGGGTTGGGCTTCCCCACCACGTACGGTTCACGGCCGGTGGCCTTGGTGATGAGGGCGGCGATGGCACCCGTGGCGGGCATGGGACCCTCGGGCGACGGCCCGGTGGCGTCCGGGTTGGTGGCAATGAACCGGGCACCCTCGCCGATCAGCCGGATGGCCCGCGTGATGGCCTCAAAGGAATAGGTGCGGGTCTCGCCCAGCACCACATAGTCCGGGTCCTGGTCGGTGAGGATGAAACCTGCCTCGTGCAACGCCGTCGTCAGTCCGGCCTCGCCAATGACAAAGGCACGCCCGTGCGGCATCTGGGACTTGAGGAACTGGGCCGTGGCCAGCGCCGACGTCCACAAGTTTTCCTCCGGCACCTCCAGCCCCGACGCGCGCAGCCGGGCGGCCAGGTCGCGCGGGGTGAATATGGAATTATTGGTCAGCACCAGGAACCGCCGGGACGTGTCCACCCACCGCTGGATCAGTTCCGCGGCGCCGGGGACGGCCTGGTTTTCATGGACCAGCACCCCGTCCATGTCTGTGAGCCAGCATTCGATGTCGGCTGGTTTGCGGTGGTTCAGCTTGCTCATGGCGACTCCTGAGGTTGGCCCGGGTTGGTCCCAGTCTTCCAGACTCGCGCCCGGGGAGAAACAGGGCCCCGATTCAGCGCCACCGGCAAGCGGCTAAAGTTGAAAGGTGAACAATCCCCCCGCCATCCCCGTCACAAACGCCCAGGAAACTGCCGGCGCCATAGAGTCCCACGAGCCGCACCACGAGGTGGGCGTGGGGCCGTGGGAGGGTGAATGGCCCGACGGCGACCACTGGGACAAGGAGCTGCTGGCCGGGGGTGACCGGCGCAATGTGCTGGACAAGTACCGCTACTGGACCATGGACGCCATTGTGGCCGAGCTGGACACCCGCCGCCATGACTTCCACATTGCCATTGAGAACTGGCAGCATGACATGAACATCGGCACCGTGGTCCGCACCGCCAATGCGTTCCTGGCCAAGGAAGTGCACATTATTGGACGACGGCGCTGGAACCGCCGGGGTGCGATGGTCACCGACCGCTACCAGCATGTCCGCCACCACCCCACGGTGGACGACTTCGTGGAGTGGGCCAACTCCGAGGGCCTGGCCATCATCGGGGTGGACATCTTCCCCGACTCCGAAAAGCTGGAAAACTACGACCTTCCCCGGAACTGCGTGCTGGTATTCGGCCAGGAAGGCCCGGGGCTGAGCCCGGAAGTGCATGCCGCCGCGGCGGCCACGCTGTCCATCGAACAGTTCGGCTCCACCCGTTCCATCAATGCGGCCTCCGCCGCAGGCATCGCCATGCACGCCTGGATCCGACGGCACGTTTTTAATCAAGCTGTGACACCGGGCACTTAATACGCCACGAAATTACTTGCCCCAAGCATCTAAGGTGAGCGGGTTTGCCGGGTTTAGGCTCGGGCATGTGCGGGCGCACAGGGTGCCCGACCGGTGAAAGAGTTCATATGGGAACTTTGTTCAAGTCACGACCAATGATTCGAAGAATCCTGGCGACAGCCGCGGCCACCGCCTGCGTTGCCGCCATGGGCACCACGGGCGCCATGGCTGCGCCGGTGTCCCCGGACACGCCATTTCCGAGCGCCGTGCCCAGCTGGGCACAGCCGGCAAATGACGCCGGGGCGGCCCCGGCCGACACCTCGGTGGAAGGCGAAATCTACCTGCCGCTGCGCAACGCGAAAGGTGCCCAAGCCCTTGCCGCGGCGGTGTCGGACCCCGCAAACAGCCACTACCGGGACTGGCTCAGCCCCGCGCAGTGGATCAACGCGTACTCGCCCACCCAGGCCGACTACACCGCCGTCGTCAATCACCTGACGGGGCTGGGCATGACCATCACCGGCACCCCGGACAGCCGGCAGTACGTGGTTTTCCGGGGCACGGCGGCCCAGGTCAACGCGGCATTCAACACTGACCTCCACAGCTACCACTACAAGGGAGCCACGCTGGTGGGGCCGTCCAAGGCGCCCAGCCTGCCCCGCGCGATTGCCGACAAGGTGGCCGGCGTCTCCGTGGACCAGGGCAGCCTCCTGACCCGCCCCGACTCCATCCGCCAGGGAGACGGACTCCCCGCATCGCCGCAGGCCCGCTTCGCCGCCCCGAAGGCCCCAAACGCACCGAAGTCGCCAAACTCCCCGCAGGCGAATTCGGCGGCGTGCTCCTCGTATTTTGGGGAGAACACCACCACCATCCCGGCGGCGTACGGCCAGACCACGGCACCAACCTTCATTTGCGGCTACACCCCCGCCCAGCTCCAGTCCGCCTACGGCAAGAACACCGTGGTCAAGGCGATGCCGGGCAGCAGCGGCAACCACGGGCATGCCCCGGACGGGCGCGGCCAGACGGTGGCCATCATTGACGCCTACGCCTCGCCCAGCATGCTCTCCGACGTCAACGCCTATTCCGCGAGCTACGGGCTGCCGGCGATGAATTCATCCAGCTACCGGGAAATAGTCCCCTCACCGGCCCAGTTCCAGGACCAGCAGGCGTGCGGCTACCCGAGCGGCTGGCAGGGCGAACAAAGCCTCGACGTCGACTCCGTGCACGGCACCGCACCCGGCGCCAACATCCTCTACGTGGGCGGCTTCAACTGTGGCGGCGGGATCGACGTGGCCATGTCCCGGATCCTGGACCACAAGCTGGCCAACATTGTCAGCAACAGCTACGGCAACGTGGGGGAGGCCCTCCCGGCAGACGCCATCACTGGCCAGCTCAACCTGGAACTGCAGGCGGCCGGGGAGGGAATCGGCCTGTACTACTCCAGCGGCGACAACGGGGACCAGGCTGCCGCCCTCGGCTACGCATCCCCCGACTTCCCGGCGAGCTCGCCGTGGGTCACCGCAGTGGGCGGCACCAGCCTGGCCGTGAACAAGGACGGATCCTACAAATTTGAGACCGGCTGGGGCGGGGTCCTGGACAAGATCGTCAACGGCGCCTACACCTCCGGGCTGCCCGGTAACCTCTACGGCGGAGGTGCCGGCGGCGGGGTGAGCGCCCTGTTCGCCCAGCCGGACTACCAAAAAGGCACCGTCCCGGCCGCGCTGGCCAACGGCATGCGGGTCTCGCCGGACATCTCCTCCCTGGCCGACCCGTACACCGGCTATGTGATCGGCATCAGCCCCATCACCGACAACACAACAATGGCCACGGGCGCCTACACCACCGAAACCTACGGTGGCACCTCGCTTGCGTGTCCGCTCTCCGCGGGGCAAATGGCCGTGGCGCAGCAGCTCAGCGGCACCACGCTGGGCTTTGCCAACCCGGCCATCTACGCAACCGCCGCGTCGCACCCCACGGCGTTCACCGACGTCGTGCCCCAGGCGCAGCAGCCGGTCCTGGCCTACACCAGCGCCCGCAGCGGCAGCCAGTACCTGCTGACCATGGACACTGACACGTCCCTGTCCACGGCCCAGGGGTATGACGACGTCACCGGGGTGGGGAGCATGAGCTACCGCTTTGCGCTCGCCGTCAGCCTGTGGGGGCGCCGCTGACGCCGGCTTCCACCGGACAAGCACCATGAAGCACGACGCCGGGCCCCGGCTTGGGTGCCCGGGCCCGGCGTCGCGCTGTGCACGTTGCGCTGTGCGCTGACAGTCCGCCTGCTGGAAGCCGCTTCATCTTCTTCGACACCGCGGCGCCAATCGCTAAGATGGGCAATAGCCATACGAGGGCGGCGAAATTGCCCGCCACTTTGTACCGTTACGCCCCAAGGAGCTCTTAATGCCCATCGCAACACCGGACAAATATGCCGAAATGATTGACCGCGCCAAGGCCGGCGGATTCGCCTACCCAGCCGTCAACGTCACGTCCTCGCAGACGCTCAATGCGGCACTTCAGGGCTTCGCCGACGCCGGCACCGACGGCATCATCCAGGTCTCCACAGGCGGTGGCGCCTACTGGTCCGGCGCCAGCGTCAAGGACATGGTTGCAGGCTCCCTCGGCTTTGCCGCGTTCGCCCGCGAAGTGGCCAAGAACTACCCCGTCAACGTGGCCCTGCACACCGACCACTGCCCCAAGGACAAGCTGGACGGCTTTGTGCTGCCCCTGCTGGCGGCGTCGGAGGCCGAGGTCAAGGCCGGCCGCGACCCGATCTTCAACTCCCACATGTGGGACGGCTCCGCCGAGACCCTCGAGGAAAACCTGCGCATCGGCCGCGAACTGCTGGCCCGCACCTCCGCCGCCCACATCATCCTGGAAGTGGAGATCGGCGCTGTTGGCGGCGAGGAGGACGGCGTGGAGAACGCCATCAACGACAAGCTGTACTCCACGGTTGCCGACGGCCTGGCCACGGTTGAGGCCCTGGGTTCCGGCGAAAACGGCCGCTACATCACTGCGCTGACGTTCGGCAATGTGCATGGCGTTTACAAGCCCGGCAACGTCAAGCTGCGCCCGGAGATCCTCAAGGACATCCAGGAGCAGGTTGGCGCCAAGCTGGGCAAGGCCAACCCCTTTGACCTGGTCTTCCACGGCGGTTCCGGCTCCTCCGCACAGGAAATCGCCGACGCCGTCTCCTACGGTGTCATCAAGATGAACATCGACACCGACACCCAGTACGCGTTCACCCGCCCCGTGGTGGACCACTTCATGAAGAACTACGACGGCGTCCTGAAGGTCGACGGCCACGTGGGCGTCAAGAAGGCCTACGACCCCCGCGTGTGGGGCGCCCTGGCTGAAAAGGGACTTGCCGACCGTGTGGTGGAAGCTGCCCAGCAGCTGGGCTCCGCCGGCAAGACCAACGCCTAGTGAGCGAGGAATTCCGCCGGAACCTCCTCGGCCCGGAGCCCACGCTGCTCCCGGCCGAGGAGGACGTTGACGCACGGCTGGCCGCCGGCGATGAGGCGGTGGACCTGGCCGCCAAGCACCCGACGTCGTCGCTGCTCTGGGCCATTTTGGCGGACGAGGCGTATGCGGAGGGCCGGACCATTGAGTCCTATGCCTACGCGCGCACCGGCTACCACCGCGGCCTGGACGCCTTGCGCCGCAACGGCTGGCGTGGCACAGGCCCCGTCCCGTGGTCGCATGAAGGCAACCGTGGCTTCCTGCGCGCCCTTTATGCGCTGGGCCGGGCCGCCGGTGCCATCGGTGAATCCGACGAGGCAGCCCGCATTTCCACGTTCCTGAACGACTCCGATCCGTTGGCGTCAGCCGCGATCGAAGCCGCCCTCTAACAACTGTGAGTCAGAAACTGCACGGAATTCGCCAAAATACGGCCCATTCGATGCGGTTTCTGACTCACAGTTGGGGGAGGGTCAGTTGCGGACCATGCTCAGCTTCCAGGTCTCCGGGCCGTCCTCCACGTAGCTGACGGTGAACTTGCCCGCGGAGCGCTGCTCCAGCTGGGCCAGCAGCGGCAGCGGGTTGTGGTTGGCCACCAGCAGGATGCCCTTGCCGGCCGACAGCCCCTCGAGGGCGCCGAAAATGGTGGCGTGGCGGATGGCGTGCGGGATGACGCGCGTGTCGAGCTCGGACAGGCCGGGCTCGTCGTGGCCGCCGCAGGCGCAACCGCCCTTGGCAGGAGCCGCGGCAGCCGCGTCAACCGTGCGCTGGGGCAATATGCCGGTCAGCTTCAGTGCCGGGTTCTGCGCCAGGGCCGGGACGATAAGCTCCGTGGCGTGGTCCAGGAAGGCAGCGGCGGCCTCCTGCAGGCGGGCCCCGGCGTACAGCACTTTCACCGGCGCCTCCTCGACCTCAAGGCTCTTGGTGGCGTCAACCAGGCGTGCACTGTGGCCAGCGGCCACGGCCGCCAGCACCTTTTCAGCACTGTTTGCGCTCCCTGCGAGGGCGGCGGCAAAGGCTGCGGCCACGGGAAGCAGTTCCTGCTCGGCAAAGTCCACCAGCTTGGTCTGGTCGGCTCCGGCCAGCTCGCCGCCGGGTTGGCCGGCGACGGCGGAGAGCAGGTTGAGCGCCAGCGTCCCCAGCGTTCCGCCGGCCTCCGCGAGACGGGTCTTGGCGGCTTCGAGCGCCTCTGCCTCCGTGGACGAGGACGCAAGAACAAGATTATTCACAATGGCAACCTATCGTGTGGCAATTGAATGGAGATTGTGCGTTTATATTACTACAATTAATTCCGTGGAAAATAATATGTCGGAACAGCCGCTGCGCGGACCAAGGCCGGGCGGCACGGAGCCCGTCGCCCCGATTTCCAAGGCCCGTGCAGCGGTGCTGGAGCGCCTGCGCGCCGCCGAAGGGACACTGAGCGTCGAGTCCCTGGCGGAACAGAGCGGCCAGCATGCCAACACTGTCCGGGAGCACCTGGACGCGCTCGTGGACTCCGGCTTTGCCACCAGAACCGCGGCGGCGCGCGCCGGACGCGGCCGGCCCGCCTCGCTTTATGCGGCCGCCATGCCGGAAACTAGGCCGGCGGGCTACGCGGCGCTGGCCGCTGCCCTGGCCCGGCACATTGCCGCGACCAGCAGCGATCCCGCCGCAGCCGGGGACCTCGCGGGCAGGCAGTGGGCCCATGTCATGAGCGAGTCCCTGGCGGCCCCGCCGGCAGCCGTCGGTGCAGCCGGGCCCTCGAAGCGGGCACAGCTGAAGGTCCGGCGCCGTGTGGCGGATGAACTGCGCGACGCCGGATTTGGCATCGACGGAAACGCGGACGCCACCGACTTCAGGCTGACCACGTGCCCCATCGTGGCGGCCGCCCGGGAAAACCCGGACGTGGTCTGTGCCGTCCATCTGGGGCTGGTCAAGGGCCTGCTGGAAGGCAGCGGCATTCCCGAGGACGGTGTGGAGCTGGTGCCATTCGCCGGCCCGGGCGTGTGTACGCTGCACCTGCCTTTGGTTTCCGCCCCGTGACGGGTGTCAACAGGCCAGCTGTCAACAAGCCGGGCGCAAATAAGCCGGGCGCCGATGCGACAGGCTCCAAGCCGCTGACCAAGGCGGCCAGGGAGCGTCGGAACAAGGCGTTTTTGCGCAAGCCGGCCTTCAGGATGCTGTTCCTGCTCCCGGCGGGCGCGGCCCTGCTGGTGGGCCTGAATGCCGGCCTGCAGCTTCTGGGCGCGGACGCCCCCGTCAAGCTGGACAGGTTTCCGGAAATCCACGGCATGCTGCTGGCCCTGAGCTTTGTGGGCACCGTCATCGCGTTGGAGCGCACGGTGGCCCTGGGCAAGGCGGCCGGCTACGCCTCGCCGGCCCTGCTGGGCATTTCCGGCCTCCTCATGATCTCCCCGCTCCCGTTGTGGATTGGCAAGGCCGTTCTGCTGGCCGGCACCATCGCCATGGTGCTGGTCTACCTGCCGCTGTGGCGGCGCCAGCGGGACAACGTGGTGCTGATCCAGATCATGGGCGGGATCACCGCGGTGGGCGCCGCGGCCCTCTGGCTGCGGATTCCCAGTGTTTCGGTGCTGCTGCCGTTCCTCATCAGTTTTGTGGTGCTCACCATTGCAGGGGAGCGCCTGGAACTGGCCCGCATCGGCATCTCCAGCCCGCGCGCCGAACCGGTCCTGACCCTCCTGGCCTTCGCCATGACGGCGGCCACGGCGGCCACGCTGCTGTGGCCCGCCGTCGGCTACCCGCTCTTCGGGCTGTCGCTGCTGGCGATGGTGGCCTGGCTGGTGGGTTACGACGCCGCCCGGAAAACCATCCGCTCCGACGGCCTGCCGCGCTACATTGCCGCGTGCCTCCTGGCCGGATACGGCTGGCTGGCGATTGCCGGCGTCGTGCTTGCCCTGCATGCCACCACGCTGACGGGCGCCTCCTATGATGTGGTGGTGCACGCGGTGTTCCTCGGCTTCACCATTTCCATGATCATGGCCCACGCGCCCGTCATCCTGCCCGCCGTGCTGCGCAAGCCGCTGCCGTACACGGAATTGTTTTGGGTGCCGGCCGTCCTGCTGCACGGCTCGCTGCTGGTGCGGCTGGGCCTGGGCGACGCGGCCGGCGTGCACGGCGCCTGGGTTGCCGGCGGCGTGTTCAACGTCATCTCCCTCCTGCTCTTTGCCGTCATGGCCGTCTGGCAGGCCACCCATCCACCGAAAGTCGCAGTGTGAACATCAACCTGACCCCTCCGGGCGCGAATGGCGGCATCGGTGAAAACGGCGCGAATGGTTCCAGCGGCGGGGGAGGCACCATGCGCCCCGGCGCCCGACCGCCCGCTCCCGGCCCCATGAACCGGGCGGGCTGGCACCTGCGCGCCAACGCCCCCGCCGTGTTTTGGCTCGTGGCGCTTGTCGTGGTGGTGCTTTTCCACCGCAGCATCCCGGCGTCGGCGTGGCTCATGGTGCACCTGCTGCTGCTTGGCGCGGTGACCAACTCCATCCTGGTGTGGAGCTGGCACTTTGCCCAGGCGCTGCTGCGCGGCCCCAACCCGAGCTCCCGCGGTATGGTGCTGCGGCTGGTGCTGCTCAATGTGGGCGTGCTCTCCGTGGTGGTGTCCATGGTGGCAAACATCTGGCTCCTGACGCTGATGGGCAGCATCCTGGTGGGCGCCGTGGTGGCCGCGCACGCCGTGGTGCTGGGGCTGCGCGCACACAAGGCCCTGCCCTCCCGCTTTGGCGCCTCGGTCTGGTACTACGTGGCGGCCTGCCTCCTGCTGCCCGTGGGTGCCGGCGTGGGTGCGGCCCTGGCCGCCGGGCTGGAAGGGGAGGCCCACGCCCGGCTGCTGCTGGTGCACATGGCGGTGAATGTGCTGGGCTTTGTGGGGCTGACGGTGCTGGGCACGCTCACCACGCTGCTGCCCACCATGCTGCACACCCGCGTGGCAGACGGCGCCGAGTCCGTGGCCCGGCACGGTGCCTGGCCACTGCTGGCCGGCGTCCTCATGGCTGCCGCCGGTGCCGCCGCCGGCGTGATGTTCCTGTGCACCGCGGGCCTGCTGGTGTACCTGGGCGGCGTGGTGTACATCTGCATCCCCCTCGTGAAGGTCGTCAGGTCGAAGGTGCCCGTCACTTTTGCCCCGCTGTCGGCGCTCGCGGCCCTCGCCTGGCTGGCGGTCTCCCTCGTCTGGCTGGCCATGCTGACCCTCACCTCCGGCGGTTGGGAGGGGCTCCACGGCGGGCTGGAGGTGGTGGGGCCGGTGCTGGCCGCCGGTTTTGCAGCCCAGGTGCTGCTGGCCGCGCTGAGCTACCTGGCGCCCGTGGTGCTGGGCGGCGGCCCGGCCGCAATGCGGGGGCGGGTGGCGGCCCTGGACAAGGCAGGGCTGTTCCGCGTGGTGCTGACCAACGTCTCGCTGCTGGTCTCGCTGCTTCCCCTGCCCAGCCTGGTCCGCGTGGGCACTAGCTTCCTGGTGCTGGCCGGGCTGGCCTGGTTCCTGCCGCTGCTGGGCCTGGCGCTGCTGCGCAAGCCCGCCGCTGCCGGGGAAGGCACGACGCCGGCTGCCCGCCCGGGTGCCGCAGCTGCCAGTTCCGCAGCCGCCGGTTCCGCGGCTGCCGGTGCCCCGTTTGACCCGGCCCCGGGGCGGCGGTGGGGCATGGCAGCGGCCGGGCTGGCCGTCGTCGTGCTTGTTATTGTGGCAGGCATTGTGTCGGATCCGTCTGCGCTGCCGGGCCTGAACCAGGCCGGCGCACAGGCGGGCGTGGTGGCCACCGGACAGACCACCACGGTGGAGATGACCATGAAGAACATGCGCTTCCACCCGGACAAGGTGGAGGTGCCCGCCGGCAACAAGCTGGTGATCAAGCTGGTTAACCAGGATTCCATGGTGCATGACCTTGTCACGGCCGACGGCGCCGAATCCGGGCGGCTGTATCCGGGGGAGAAGGCCACCGTGGACGCCGGCGTGGTCGGTGCCTCGATGGACGGCTGGTGCAGCATTGCCGGGCACAGGCAGCAGGGGATGGTGTTCACGATTGTGGCGACGGGCGCGCCGCTTGCGGCACCGTCAGCCTCCCCAGGCATGGGCGGGATGCCCGGCATGAACCACGGCACGACGGCGGCCACCGGGCCCAGCGCCGCCGCCCAGCTGGACTTCATGAAGGAACCGGCCGCCGGCTTCACGGCGCACAACCCCGTGCTGCCGCCCCTGCCCGCCGGCACCGTGCATGAGATTGCCATGAAGGTGACAGAACAGCAGCAGGACGTGGCCGTGGGCGTGAAGCAGACGCTGTGGACGTTCAACGGCACGGCGCCCGGCCCCACCCTGCGCGGAAAAATTGGCGACAAGTTCAAGATCACGCTCACCAACGACGGCTCCCTGGGCCACTCGATCGACTTCCACGCCGGAGCGCTGGCACCCGACCAGCCCATGCGCACCATCAACCCGGGCGAAACGTTGACGTACACCTTTACGGCCACGAAGGCGGGGATCTGGATGTACCACTGCAGCACCATGCCCATGAGCCTGCACATCGCCAACGGCATGTTTGGCGCCGTGGTGATTGATCCGCCAAACCTGCCCGTGGTGGACAAGGAGTACGTGCTCATCCAGTCGGAGCTGTACCTGGGCCCGCAGGGCGGCATTGCCGACCTGGCCAAGATCCAGGCCGACAAGCCGGACGCCGTCGTGTTCAACGGCTTCGCCAACCAGTACGATTTCCGCCCCCTGGCGGCCAAGGTGGGCGAAAAGGTGCGGGTCTGGGTGCTCGACGCCGGACCCAACCGGGCCACGTCCTTCCATGTGGTGGGCGGCCAGTTCACCAAGGTGTGGAGCGAGGGTCGCTACCTGCTGGACGGCTCGGACCCCACGGCCGCCTCCCAGGCCATGGCACTGGCGCCGGCGCAGGGCGGTTTTGTCGAATTGACGTTCCCGCAGGCCGGCAACTACCCCTTCGTCTCCCACTACATGGT
>NZ_JAJLOZ010000028.1:0-52475 GCF_025548615.1 Arthrobacter sp. A2-55
TGGAGAGCCGGATGCCGGGAAACTGGCACGTCCGGTTCGGAGGGAGGCCACGCGGAAAAGGACCCCATCAGGGGCACCTCGCCGCGTGGCCGACCCTACCAACACCGTCACCAGCCAATTCCTGGGCGAAATCACCATTACCGACACGCCTATGCTCCCCGGAACCAGCCCGGAAGCCGGCTCCCAGATCAGCTCCCTTGACGAGCTGAACACGCTCTTTACCGGGTGGGTGAACATGGTCTACCACCACGCCGTGCACTCCACGACCGGGCAGACACCCCTGGCCCGGTGGGAAGCGTCCTGGGAACACCGGGAACCGGTCCGCAAATCCCTGGCCGAAATCCGTGAAGCGTTCCTGTGGTCCGACACCCGCACCGTGAGCAAGACCGGAACGGTCTCTCTGCACTCAAACACCTACGAAGTCGACCCGGTGCTGGCCGGGACGAAAGTGGAACTGGTCTACGACCCATTCGACCTTCACGGCCCCGTCACCGTCAACTCCCACCTGGGCGTTCCGGCCGGAACCGCCAAGGCACTGAACATTACCCGGCACGTTCATGCCAAGGCTGTCAACGCGGTCAAGGACACCGATACGTCCGCGGTCAACATCTCCTCCGGGATCAACTACCTGGACCTCGTCGCGACCCGGCACCGTGAATCACTCACCGGCGCACCAATCAGCTTCGCCGACATCCAAGCCCTGGGCAACACCACAGGGCCCGAAACAAAGAGCAAAGCAGAGGAAACCCGATGAGTTCGATCACGACCCTGCAAAGCTATTTCGGTTTCACCCGCATCCCGTTCGGCCGGGACATTCCGCCCCAAGCACTCGCCCAGCACCCCGGGCACCGTGAAGCCGTGGCCCGCATCGAATGGTGCATCGACCAGCGCCGCATGGGCGTGATCACCGGCGAAGTCGGGGCCGGGAAGACCGTCGCCGCCCGGGCCGCCCTGGCACGGTTGGAGCCTTCCCGCCACCAGATCATCTACATTCCCGACCCCACGATCGGGATCCGCGGAATCCACTCGGCCATCGTCACCGCGCTCGGCGCAACGCCCTCGTTCTTCTCCGGCGCGCTCAGCGCACAGTCCGCCTCCCTGCTCGCCGGGGAACTCGACGAACGCTCCCGCCTGCCCGTCATCGTCATTGACGAGGCACACCTGCTGGGCAACGAGGAACTCGAAGCCCTCAGGATGTTGACGAATGTTTCCATGGATACCGAGTCACACTTCGCGCTCATCCTCCTGGGTCAACCCACCCTGCGCCGCCGGCTCAAGCTGGCAGTCCTGGCAGCACTGGACCAACGCATCGGCACCCGGTTCACCATCGGCGGCATGGCCCTGGAAGACACCAACGACTACATCAAAGGCCATATCAGCTTCGCCGGCCGCACCGACACGCTGTTCTCCGAAGACGCCATCACCGCCATCCACCAAGCCTCCCGAGGCTACCCGCGAACCATCAACAACCTCGCCCTCTCAGCACTGATGGCCTCCTACTCGGCGACAAAAAACATCGTGGACCAGTCAGCAGCACAATCAGCAATCACCGAATCCAGCGAATAAAAAACCACCCGGCACCAATGACCACCACCACGTCAGAATGACAACGAACGCCCCACCAGAACCACCTGGTGGGGCGTTTTCGTCCCCAGCCGATCGTCAAAAGCGATGGCGGCATCATCGTCAAATAACGCGACGGTCAACACCCTGCATCACCAGCAACGCACGGCCGATCCCGCGCACTCCAGCACATCTTTATCTGTCCATCCTCGCAGTCATCTTCTCCAGCTGCATCAATCGCCGGTCATCGGGCCGTCACGGTCTCCCGCCTCCGGCCCCAAGAATCAAGACTCGCAGTGCCACCGTCGAGGACGGTGACGTAACCAGGAACGGGGACGCCGCGATCCATAAAGGGCTGCCGCTGTTGCGGGAATCCCTCCCTCACGTGACCATCGGAAGGCGAGCCGGCCGCCGTCGTTCCTCCGGCATGCCAACGCAAGTCATGTAGTTTCAGCGCCTCTGCCACATGGAAGGGGAAAGACCAACACTGGACAGGAGAATCCGATGACCGAGCAGACAAACCACACACCGTCCACCCAAAGTTTCGTCGACGAGTGGATGACGCCCAAGGAGGTCTGCCGTGAGCTGCAGATCCCCGAGCAGACCTTTTACCAGTGGCGCGTCAAGCACGCAGGCCCCAGGGCCCACAGGATCGGGCGCCACCTACGCATCAGCCGCACGGACTTCAACGCGTGGCTCGCCACCACGGAAGACCCCGTTGTCTAGAGCAAAAACGCCCCTCGGGACCTGGGGAAAAGTTACCCGGCGCAAGCTTGGCCCGACCACGTGGCGGGCCCGGGCAACCATGCGCGGCTACGACGGGAAGCCCCGGATGTACCAAATGACCGGGCCAACCGGGGCACAGGCCGAAGCCGCCCTGCTGGCCAAGCTCAATGCGATGCTCCCGCCCACCGACGACGTAATCAGCCCCGACATGGTCATCAGCGAACTCGCCAAGTTCTGGTGGCTGGAATTCGAAGACCTCGGCCGGGCCGCCAACACGCGCCGGCGCTACCGGGAAATCATTGACACCTACATCCTGCCCGGCGTCGGCAACCTCACCATCCGCGAAGCCAACGTCTCCACCCTGGACAAATTCCTCAAGGGCGTTCGCACCAAACACGGCAACGCAACAGCCAAAATGTCCAAAACCCTGCTCTCCGGCATGATGTCCCTGGCCACACGCCACGGAGCAGCCCCTGCAAACCCGCTCCGGGAAGTCGCCCGCATCCCCACCGGTAACAAGGAAGTCCGCGCATTGACCATTGACGAAGTCGCCAAACTTCGGCACGACGTCTACCGCTGGCAGCAGCCAACCGGACGCCAGAACGGTTTGCACGAAAAGGACATCCTCGACGTCGTGGACATTATGCTCGCCACCGGCGCCAGGATCGGCGAGGCACTGGCCATCCGGTGGTCAGACGTCGACCTGACCGCCGAAAAGCCGACAGTCACCATTCGCGGGACCATCATCGACGTTCGCGGCAAAAACGGACTCAGGATCCAGGACCATCCCAAGAGCGCCAACTCACGCCAACGCTACTTCCTGCCGCTCTTCGCTGTGGAGATGCTGCGCCGGCGACAGGCCGATCCAGTTCGCCAGAACGAGCTTGACCTGGTGTTCCCCTCAAGTACCCTAACCATTCGTGACCCCAACGGGTTTCGCAAGCAATGGCGAGAAGCGCGGAAAGCTGTCGGTTTCGAATGGGTCACGCCACACACGTTCCGAAAGTCCGTCGGCACCATACTGGCCAACACCCAGGGCATGGCCGCCGCGACCGCACAGCTTGGACACTCCAGCCAACTGATAACGAGCAAGCACTACGTCCAGAAGACACATGAGGCACCGGACAACACCGAGGTACTGCAGGCGTTTGGCGCACAAGCAAAGTAAATAGACAAGCTGAACGGGGACCGCCACTTAGTCTCTATCACCCAATCCTTCCGCTCGCAATATCGCACTTACCTCGTGTGAGAAGCCAGCTCATTGAGCCGGCTCAACGATTCAACCCTATTATCGACGAAACAAGTGTGCATGCTCTACGGCAGCATTGAGCCTTCGCAGTATATGGCGGGCAGAGAAGACTAGCCAAGCATTCCTTTAGTTAGGTAGGCCGACTTCGGGACTCCGGAGATAGCGTTCCCCTTGAAGATCGTTGAGTTGGCTCTGATTCTCATTTGACTTGGGCCGGCAAGGGGGTGCAGCTAATGTGGATGCATGACTGAATCACGTTCCACCTTCCCGCCGAAGGCCATCGAGATCTACCTGAACTCCCCTAAAATCACTGGGGTATACAGGGACAAACTATTGGCGGCCACAACCTATGACGAACAATGCGAGGCTTTACATCATGTAGTCGAGTCGACGCAGGACAACAAGGACTTGATCGCCAGTTTCAGCGATGCCGAACGCCAGGAGATTGTCCTTGGCGCCATCGCCGCGAAACATTACCTTAATCATCAGTAAATACTGAAGAAGCGTTCTCACGGGCCCTTTACGAATCGCGTCGGTCAAGGCTTCATCTGTCACTCATTAACTCCAGAATCGCCGTGTCAACTCTTCGAAGTTGAGTCCGGTCTTTGTCAATGGGATGGGCCTGGAAGTCCAAATCTGTAGAACGTACGCCAAGAGTGTGCGTTACAGCAATAAGTGACTTACTTTAGACAGCGCAAAATGTCACCCTTGGTGTCCGTCGGCCGATCCGCTCAGCAGGCACCAATTGAGTGATCCGAGGGCTAAGAGCAGATTGGGCCCGCGTTCTGTGTCAATCGGCAGATATTGGAACGTCGATGTCGTCTCTAGCAACCACCACACCGTTCTTAAGGATGTAGCACTCGACGTTGTGATGTCCCCGAAAACTGGTGACTTCATGGTGATCACGACCTCGATTAGGCACGATTATTTGGCCGCGGACCTTATTCAACCGTTCGGCTACGGGCCCACGATTGAGTACTTTCCATCGGACCTCGTACGGATCCGGCACGTCTGATTCCACAATCTTGAAGTCCAGTTGCTTCTTCGGCGGCAAAATTCCGACCGAAGCGACAAGGCTTCTGAGCGAGAATGGCCGAAAACCATCCTGGGTGACAGTACAGTCGATGGAGACGTTGTAGCGGACATCGACTGGGAATCTATCTTCGATGAACTCTTCGGTGTTCGTGAACGCGCTGGCCATGAGGGATTCTTTAACAACGCCAATGTCTGGTACCGAGTTTCCAAAGACAGAGCGCCACTTCTTAAAGGCATTCTTTTGTCCGGTTGCTTCGATAGCGTCGACGCACAGCTCATAAGCCCTCTTCGCTTTTCCCTGGAAATTCTTCTTGACCGTGACCCGCTGACGGCTGCCTGGAGCTGCGTAGAACTCATGGTCTTCTTCTTCGGACAAATAAAGGAAGAAGTCCCGGGCCATCTGATCGTACGTTGCACTTACGGCTGAACGGTGGTCTGGGTACTTTCGCATGAAGTTATATGCCAGCGTGTCGATGAGCAGACCGCCGATCCCCACTCCATGCCGATTCTTCCAAGCTCTGGCCAGCTTGCAGAGCCTACGGAGGTTACCGTCAGCCAGGGAATTGTCCGCGCTAATCGCTTCGATCTCTTCGCGTGGTTTCGTTGTTTTCCATGTACCGCTATAGGTGTCGGGGTAGGAGAACGACCTATCGTCATTCTCGAACACAGGTTGGACCTCGAACATGAAGTTAGTGAACTGGACTACGACCACGAGTCTGTCTGCCTTGACGAAAGTCTTCGGGTATCTGCCCTGAATGGCTAGTCGGGTGCGGGCCAGCACCTTCGAAGGTCCGCCCTCCTTTTCATACTCAGAATGAGCCGAAGACGGAAGGATGTAGAGCAAATCGAGGTCAGAAATGCCCTTAATTGCTGTCCACCGACCGTAAGAGCCCACCATCAGCCTGTTACTTGTTGAGCTCTCCAAGCCGCGGAACTCTCTGTTGAGAGTCTTGGTCATCTCGTCTCGGCGAGCCGCGATCGTCTCGCCGTTGTCCACTTCGAGGTTAGCGATCAGGCCGTCAAAAATTTCACTTACCTGCGACATCGTCTGGCTCCATTCCGTTTCGGAGCTGCTCAGGGAGAAGCAAGTCAATCTCGCGTTCGGTGAAGGTCAGGTCCTCCTTGTTCTGCAGCCCATCCTGTGCTCGCCCATACGCCTTAGCTGTCGTGCGAGGAGCATCGGCAAGGATCTTTTCCGCGATTTCTTGAAGGTTGTCCCGCCTCACGCGTCCCTCGGTAACATTGGACGCGGATGCCTTCAGGTCCACGATCAGCGACAGGTAAGACTCACGCAAGCTCCAAAGCCTCGCAGCCGTGTCACGGTGCTGCTGCATCTCCTCGCCGTGCTTAAATGTCTTGTCACTGAGGGTCGACGCGGTCACGAGCACAGCGATGAACGACGTCGCAAGAGCCCCCCACTCTTTGTTAAGTACCAGTCCAACGAGAGATGCAAGGAACGCGCCTGAGCTCACGGCGGTCAAAGCAATCCTCACCCGCCGTTGCCGTCGATCAAGGTCAAAGCAGATGTCAGCCTGCTTCTCGTGCGTCTTATGAGTGTAGGCGATTCGCCCATAGATCTCTCGGATCTGGGCAAGGAGCAGAGCGCGCTCACCGTCAGTTGGAGGTGCAGACATCTCGTCCAAATTCCGTTCTTTCTTCGAGTACGGGTCCACGCCATCCGAGCCTTTGCATCAGATTCGCCACAGGAAGACAAGCAACTTGACGAAAGAACGTTGAATGGCGCTCACATACACTGTAGGCGACACCCCCAACACTCCCTGTGCTGAGGACCTCTCAGCACCCAGGGATCCTCCTGTCGTGGCTTGCGTTTCCTAAACATGCTTGGGCTGCCGCGAATGTTGGGCGACAGGCAATACCAAGGCGCGACTCCCTATCAGCCAGACTCGTTAGAGACCGCTTCTTGAACGAGTCTGGCTGATAGGGATCTGCCGAAATGTCCATGAGGGTGTGCCCAAAGCCAAGGTGACACGTTCTATTGTCGTTTCCCGGCAGACCCGATGCGGTTCCCCGGCAGCGTTTTTGGCCAGGAGGTCGAGGTTGCCGTCCTTGTCGAAGTCGAACATGGTGAGGCCGAGTCCGGTCCAGCCGGTGCCGATGGCCACTGCCGGGGCGAGGGTGGTTCCTGTTGGGTTGGCCAGGTAGGTGAGGTTTCCGGTGGCGTTGTATCCGACGATCCCGGGGTTTCTATCGGCCTTCTTCCATCACCCGAGGATCAGGGTCCAGTCCTGCCAGTTGCTGCCGAGGCTGATCGGGGGCAGGTATCCACTGGTTGAGCCGAGGTAGACGTCCAGGTGCCCGTCTGTCGTCCGGGCGACGATGTCCTGGATCCCGTCGCTGTTCCAGTCGGTGATGAATCCGGTCTTGAGGCCGGTCCAGCCAGAGCCGATGACTTCGGGCATGACGTGTTGGGTTTTCCCGTTTCCGGGGTAGCGGAAGAGGAGCTTGGAAATGTTCGATACCAGCTCGCGAAGCAGTCGTAACACAGGCGGTGAGCGAGCATCATCAGGACAGAGCAGACCAAAAACTTGAGCATTTACGCGGCGTATTGGCCGCCCAACAATGGGACCAAGACACGGCTCGGCCGCTGGCTGACGTTGGACATCCAAGATTTGAGGTGGGCCTAATCGGCACCGGCATTGCAGGACATTACCTGTGTCGGGCATGACGCAGTGTATGCCCCTCGCGGGTAGGAAACCGTGGGGAAGAAGGTCTATCGCCCGAATCTCCCGGTACTGGTTCACCAAGGATCCTCCGGCAACGCGAAGAGAGCCATAAAATGACATAAGGCAAACGTGCGGGATGGGCGCGCTCACTTCGGAGTCCTTTCCGATTGCGAAATTAGCACGAAAAATGTCGCTGAGAGATCTTCAGTTTCCGAACAACGTACTTGGAAGGTAGCTAAGTGGACGACGAGGCATTCATACTGGGCGCTGGGTTCTCTCGAGCGATTTCGGACTTTATGCCCCTTACGGATGATCTGGGAAGCGAGGTAGTTGCCCGTGATCCAAATCATCTGGGTAGAAGTGATTCCAAAAGAAGCTTCGCGTCGAGCTCATTTGAGGCATGGTTGTCCAGGCGCGCCGAGAAGCAGCCTTACCTCAGTGCGGCCGAGAACTTAGAAAATCAGGGGATCTTTGCCCGTGGCAGGTCCCTGATTGCAGAGGTACTGGACGAGCGTGTCGACTCGGCACTTTCCCAGCCTCTCCCGGTCTGGCTCGGAGAACTCCTAAGCCTCTGGCACCTTCGAAAATCAAATGTTTTGACATTCAATTACGACACCCTGGTCGAATCCGCCTTCGAATCCATGCGACTGTGGGACTGGCGTGCGGAGACGTTCTTTCAGTGGGGATCCCTAATTAATTATTCGCCACCGGGGAATGCCGGGCGTTCGATTGGTGAAGCAAATGGGATAGTTGCGCCACATCCAAGCTTTCGGCTATGGAAACTGCATGGGTCACTTAACTGGCATTGGGTTCCGGACGATCCGACAGGTGCAACTGTAGTGCGAGGAAGGCTTCCGGGATTGTTCGATGCACCCGTGAGAGTTACATCGGACGAGTTTCACTGGAGCGTTCCAGGGCGAGAACGGTTCATCGTTCCCCCCGCAGCTCTCAAATCAGGTTATTACACGAGCCCTGTTATACGGGAAGTGTGGAGCCGGGCCTATTCCGCCCTTCGAAGCGCAAAGGTCATCACGTTGATGGGTTATTCTCTGCCGGCCACGGACCTATCGGCTTCCGGAATGCTGGCAGAAGCGCTTTCCGAACGAACCACGGCAGAAATCCGCATAGTTGACTTCGCACCTGGGAGCCTGAAAAGCCCAACTTCGATAGCTTCGCGCGTCCAAGCACTCGGCAAATTCGGTGGGAAGGTGATGCCTCTCGGCGAAGGGTCATCGGCGATTCCAGACTATGTCCGAAGACTTGTTGATGAAGCGGCACTTAAAGCCGTCACTGAATTATGTGGACTTCCAGCGCCTGATGAACGGCTCATGCTTGTGGACTGGGGGGACGAACAGAACCAACAGCCTGGCATGGGAAGATCGGCCGCCATAGTCAAAAGCCATGGAATCGATGCTGAGGGGACACTGGTTTTGGAAACAGACCCACTGAGGTCGATAGATGCTACTCACGCATCCCGCAGTGGTCAGATCCGATTTTCCATCCAATCGACGGTCCTAGCCAAGCCATTACCGTTTTCCGAAATACGCGCAGATATTCACCGAGCCATTCGAATCAAGTTAAAAGTACCTGACGCTTCCCGCCTTGTTACTGTAATAGCCTCCACTGAACGACGATTTACGAGTGGTGAGGGCGACGGTCGATGGCTGAGCCTCGTTCCAGCGGGATTGTGCATCTAACGCGGCAGACCTCCGAGCTTTGGCTCAGATGTCCAAAAACCTAGCCACATGCGCCCTTGAAAATGAAGTGAGTCAGCAGCGCACGTCCGCAAGGGGGGCGACTGTCCAGAAGCTCCTCACAATCTGGATATATCCCGCTTTTCCCCACAACAGTCCAACACCCAAACTACAGAGGCAGACAACCCGATGAAGAACCTTGAGCCAGGCGCGATAACCCATGCTGTGCAGAGATTTATGGGCACCGAAGACGGACTCTTCACAACAGATCGCGCTCGGTCATGGGACTTCTGCTACGAATATTTCAGAAACTCACAGAACGTCGCTGCGGACCAGCAGACCAGCTGCCTACAACTCGGCTATTATCTTGCCAGCTGGGGGATGCTAAGAGGTTCGACGTACCTGTTCAAGAACACAAACGCGCGTCATTACATCAAAGCCCTCGAAATCATCACCAATCGTACTGACCAAATGCAAGCAATTTCTCCGGCTACCTACGGCGAGACAGATACCCAGAAATTTCTCGTTGAAACCTACCGTCTGCTCGGCGACGCGCTACTGCCTGAAGGCGGTCGACGCATCACCCTCGTAACGAAAACAATGATGGGAGTGTGGGGAGTTGTCCCGTCGTTCGACAAGTTCTTCATGAACACTTTCAGCAAAGTCGCCGCGACACCCCAAGAACGAATCGCGCTCCAAAAGTTCAACGAAGGCACCGTGGACCTCCTCGGAAAGTTCTACGATGCGCATAAAAATGAAGTACACGAAGTGGCCAGCGCCTACACCACACTAGATTTTGCCTCCGGCCAATCGACGGGAAACAACATTCCTACCGCCAAGGTCCTTGATATCTTCGGATTCAGCAACGCCTACTACACCTGATCTCCGTCGACTGTCGCCGCGGATTAGAAACAGCGCATTCCCAAACGTTCTGCGGCGGTGTGCAGCGCGTCCGTGCGCAAGGTAATGGCAGCTTCGGACACGGAGTGAAGGGAATCGTTTCCAAGCCCGTCATCCCGGCGCCGCAGCCAGTAGGCGAAACACTCGCCGCCAAATTTGCTGTTGTACCGGATCCCGAGCGCGCGCGTCCCGTCGTCAAGAACCAGCCCGCGCAACCAGCTGGCAATGCGGGTGGTCACTTCCCGGTTTGGCGCATGGAGTTCAGCCAGAGTGACTTCGGCGCAGCCGGTGGCAGCGTGAAGGTCCTCACCCAGGCTTCGGCGGATGGCGGCGATAGTTTCCGGGTGGCCAATATCAACCCACCACCCGGGTTCGGCAAGCCGCAGCTGATACAGACGGCGGCGGACCCGCCACTGGGCCGGCAGGCTCCCTCGGCCCATGAACGAGCTTTCATCCCACTCCTTTCCAAGGGCAGCCAGAAAATCCTCCAGCGACAGGCCCAACGCGGCGGCGTCCTTCTCCAGCGAACTGCGACCGCCCAGCTTTTGGGCGAACGGGGAGAGCACCTCCTGAAAGGCAGTTTCTGGCGAGGATGCAAAATACACGGTGCTCCCGGTCGTATCAAAACGCCCCCACCCGGAGCGATCTGAACCCGCCGATCGCGGCGGCGGGTTTACGGGCCCATACGCCGTCACCGCCACCCGATACCCATCGGCAAAGGCGGTATCAATCCACACCCCGGTCAGGGCGCATTGGCGTCCGGTACCGCTCATGCGTCGTAGGTGTCCTGCAGAAAGGCCGTGACAGCGGCAACGACTTGTTTGTGGCGATCTTCCCGGATGGCCGTCATGGGGGTGTCTTCATCCAGCCACGGATTGCCGCCGATGAACCAGGCCCGGGCCACATGGTCGGACTCGGCGTCAGCGAGGTAGCCCCAGACCCGGTGGGCCAGGCGGAGCCTCGTTTCAAACACGGGACTCGGTGCTGGTCCGTCGGGCTTGGCCCAACGGATCGGCTGCTTGGTGTCCCTTGACCCCGAAATGGCCGCCACAAGGGTCGGCCCCAAATGCGTGTTGAGGCGACGCACCAATTCATGGATATCCAACTGCGCCGTTTCAACAAATCCGGTGTTAATGATCGCCGCGATACTCATACACCCAGAATACACCCAAAATCAACCACACGGTAGACTCAGCGCAGACTCCGCGGTGGACCGAGGCCAAGCAACCCTCAACCTGTTGAACCCGTGGCAGACCAAACACCCGCACTTCGACGTGTCCCGCAGTCATTTAAGGGTTCGCAGTTTGGCTCGCGAAAATCATCCAAATTCAGGCCCGCCGGGATGGCAAGTTAGCGGCAAATACCCGTCAAATTAAGGTCGGCAATGATCCCCTCCCCAAACAAAAAGTCACCAAATTGCAGGTTTCGCCATGGCAACCAGCCACTTGGCAGGCCGGGCCGAAAACACGCCCCGAACAATGCAGTGCCTTGAAATAAGACGGACCGCTCTCGACAACCAGTGGCATGCCATCGACGATGCCGACGAGCCTGCAAACGGCCATCAACCAGCGGCTCCGGAGCTGTGCTGCAGGGCCTCGTCACGTTTTACTCACGTTTTTGAACGACAACCAGCCACAGATCATGGCATGTCAAAGGGGCACTGTCGTCCCGCACTCCCCCGAAAATCAGCGGTTTTCGGCGTCGATTGGAGGCTGTTGGCATGAGGTTCCTGGGTTTCTCTTGGCCGCCGGTTCGAGTCCGGCCCGGGGCACCCAAAAGGGCTTCTGACCTGCGGTTTTACTGTTTTTGCCAGGTCCGCGGAAGGGGCCAAATCACGTTTTACTCACGTAATTGAACGAAAAGTTGGTCATGTTTTTGGCATGTTCGGGGTCCAAACAGGCCCCACTTTGTCGTCACGTTTTTCAACTGGGGTCCGGGAAATCCGTGTGAATCCGCGGTTTTCTTTGGTTTGGCCGAATCGGTGCCCTGACTGCCAAATATTCGCCCTCCGATCGCCCTACTCAGGCGCTGCACACCGCCGGTGACAAGGAACCTTGCCCGTTGGACTATAAGCCGACCGGCGCGCAGCATCTCGCTAATCTCAGGTAATTTGACAGTCGTGGCACTGACCCGCGGGTTAGCGAATCAGGCGGAGCATATCCATTCCGTCCCGGCGGTAAGCCGGGTGACGGCGAACCGTTGGTCGTGGTCGACAGGCCAGCGGGGTGTGCAGTGCCCTGCATTGTGGTTTAGTCGGGCTACGTTTCCTGTAAAGCGGCCAAAATGGCCTTCCATGGCGTGCAAGACGGCCGCTGATAGGCGTAGGCTATCTATGCTTCACACGGACTGCTTTAGGACATTCATTGGGACGATGTGGAAGCCCCAGAACACTACGGTCAAGGAGCTAGCGTGGATACGCGAAAGCTGAAGTATTTTCTGGCCGTGGTTGACCATGATGGCTTCAATCGCGCCGCAGAACATTTGCTCATCGCCCAGCCCTCGCTTTCCCAGACTATCGCCGGCCTGGAGAAGGAATTGGGCGTGCCGCTCTTTCACCGCATCGGACGCCGGGCGGTGCTCAGCGAAGCGGGCAAGGAACTCGTTGGCCCCGCCCGGTTAGTGATGCGGGATCTTGACGCGGCACAGTCCGCGGTGCGAGCGCTTCAGGGTGTGCGCAGTGGGAAGCTGGACATTGTCAGCATGCCCTCTCCAGGGATCGAGCCGTTGACGTCGATGATTGCCAGCTTCACTGAATTACACCCATCGATCCGCCTCAGTGTCAGCGCTGCATTCACTCCTGAAGAAGTTATCCAGTCTGTCCGGACTGGCAGCACCGAGATCGGCCTTGCCGGATCCCCGAATCCCATCAGGGTACCGGGGGTTCAGGTCCTGGAGCTGGAGCGGCAGCCGCTAATCCTCATTGTGAACCCGCACGCTGACACTTTCGGTGAGACCGAATCGATCCGTCGTGAAGATCTAGGCGGTCATCGGTTAGTGGCGAGCCAGCGAGGTTCCCTGATGCGTTGGCTCGTTGATGATGCCATGGCACGTGGCGTGGAAATAGAAATCGTCGTGGAGGTTGCGCACCGGACGTCGATCCTGCCCCTGGTCCTGGCGGGGGTAGGGCATGCTGTGATGCCGGCCGCCTGGGCGCCGACCGCTCGCAAGGCAGGGCTGCAGACTCTGCTGATCGAACCCGTGGCCTACCTGGACGTGGCCATCTTGAGCCGGAAGGAAGACCTGACCCCGGCCGCGCGGGCGTTCTTGAAGGTCGCAGAGCGGCATGTCGCACACGAAACAGATACTGGCACAATCCGATCGATAGGCTGAACCTATTTGGAGGATCGGAACTTGGTCTTGGACGCCGGTTGGGCACAGACCGTCTACTTGAAGAGGAAGAGCGGTGTGACACTGCTAACACATTCATCGAGGAGGTAGGCACATGAACGCCACCCAGACATTTCGTATCGCATCAATCCCCGCTGACGGTGTGGGCAAGGAGGTCGTCTCCGCAGGCCGTCGTGTCCTGGATGCCATAGCGGTGACTTCCGACGGCAAGTTTGCTTTCGAGTGGACCGAGTTCCCCTGGGGTTGCGGCTATTACGCCACGACAGGCCAGATGATGGACCCGGACGGGCTGGAGACGCTAAAGGATTTCGATGCCATCTACTTCGGCGCGGTTGGCTGGGAGAACGTCCCGGACCACGTCAGCCTTTGGGGCCTGCGGCTGAATATCACCCAGAATTTCGATCAGTGGGCCAACATCCGCCCCGTCAAGTTTCTGCCGGGGGTCCAGTCACCGCTGCGCAAGGCAGATGACACCGAGCTCGACTGGGTGGTTGTCCGGGAAAACAGTGAAGGCGAATACGCCGGCCTGGGCGGGCGCAACCTCAGCGGCCGTGGGCCCGGCAATGAGGTTGCGCTACAGACCGCTTTATTCACGGAAAAGGGCTGTGAACGCATCATGCGTTTCGCCTTTGACCTGGCCCGCACCCGGACCGTAAAGAAGGTCTCATCCGTGACCAAGTCCAATGCGCAGCAATACGGCATGGTGCTCTGGGACGACGTTTTCAAGCGCGTTTGCCTGGACTACCCGGACGTGCAAACCGAAAGCGTGCTGGTGGACGCGATGAGTGCGAAGTTCATCCTCAAACCCGAGGAACTCTCCGTGGTGGTGGCCTCCAACCTAAACGCTGACATCCTCTCCGACCTCGGCTCCGCCTTGGCTGGCAGCCTGGGACTGGCAGCAAGCGCCAACCTGAACCCGGAACGACGCTTTCCCAGCATGTTCGAACCCGTCCACGGCTCGGCCCCGGACATTGCCGGCCAGGGCATCAGCAACCCGATCGGCGCCATTGCCAGCGCCGCCTTGATGCTGGACCACTTCGGCTTGCATGAGGAAGCGCGCCGTGTCGAGGCCGCCATCGAACAGGCCACCGCAACCGGCCACCTTACCCGCGACGTCGGCGGCAACGCCACGACCGACGACGTCACCGAAGCGATCGTCGCCGCACTTTCCCGGAGCCTGACCTCCGTCTGATCCGGCACTGCTCGCCTCCCTTCTCGAGTGGACGGCGTCGTCCCTGCCGCCATCCACCCGAGCATCCCCTCTCCCCAATACCACGCGATCTCCACAATGAGGTAGGAATCATGGAACGAATCACCCCCGGCGCCACGCCGGCAAAAACCCGCAAGCCCTGGTACCGCCAGCTGTATTTCTGGGTCCTGACTGCCATTGTCGTTGGCGTCCTGTTGGGCTGGCTCGCCCCAAATGCCGGCCAGGCCATGAAGCCCATCGGGACCACGTTCGTCAATGCGATGAAGATGCTCATCGGCCCCATCGTCTTCCTGACCATTGTGGGCGGGATCGCGAGCGTGGCCGATCTAAAAAAGGTAGGTCTCACTGGACTGAAAGCCCTGGGCTACTTTCAGGTCGGAACCATTGTCGCATTGGGCATGGGTCTGGTGGCCATCAATATCTTCCGCCTCGGCGACGGGGTGAACGCCGACTCCGGTGCCATCAAGGCCTCCGCTTCCGCAGGGCAACTGATCACCAGCGGCGAACACCAACAATGGTGGCAGTTCATCACCGACATCATCCCCACCAGCGTGGCCGGGCCCTTTGTTGAAGGCAACATCCTGCAGATCATCTTCATGGCGGTCCTGTTCGGCGTGGCCCTGAACGCACTGGGCGCAATCGGAGCACCGGTCCTGGACGCCATCGAGCGACTGACGAAGATTGTTTTCAAGGTCCTGAACTTCGTCATGAAGACAGCACCCTTGGGCGCCTTCGGGGCCATGGCCTACGCCGTGGGAGCTTATGGCGTGTCCACGCTCACGAGCCTCGGCTGGCTGGTCCTGCTCTTCTACGGAACCTCGATCTTTTTCATCGTCGTGGTCCTGGGCAGCGTCATGGGCTTCTTGAAACTGAACATCTTCAAGATGCTGCGGTACTTCCGGGAAGAACTGCTGCTGATCGTGGGCACCTCCACCGCCGAACCCGCCCTGCCAGGCCTGATGCGCAAGCTCGAGCACGCCGGCGTCAAGAAGGAGACCGTGGGGCTGGTAGTCCCCACCGGCTACAGCTTCAACCTTGACGGCGCCGCGATCTACCTCTCACTGGCTGCACTCTACATCGCCCAGGCAACCAACACCCACCTCTCGATCGGCCAGCAAGTCGGCCTACTCGCCATCATGCTGCTGACCTCCAAAGGCGCGGCAGGAGTGGCCGGCGGCGGCTTCATTGCCCTGACCGCCACGCTGAGCACCATGGGAACCATCCCCGTGGTCGGCATCATGCTGATCTTCGGCATCGACAAGTTCATGTCCGAATGCCGCGCCCTCGTTAACTTTTGCGGCAACGCCGTCGCCACGCTGTTCATCGCATGGTGGGACCACTCATTGGACGTGAACCGGGTCCGTCGCGTGTTCAACGGTGAAATCGTCGAACCCCTTCGTGACGAAGATCCCGTCGACGATGACCAAAGGGACTACGACCGCTCCGATTCCGTTGACATCGCCCCCCTCCGGCACGCCGCCGCCCCCCTCGACGACGATGCGTCACCGAGTGACCGCGCGCACGCCTACTCGGAAACGGTCTAACATGCAGGAGAGCCTTGTCCCCGGAATCGTGCAAGCCCTCATCGCACCAGACAAGTTCAAAGGCAGCCTCACCGCCACTGAAGTCGCCAATGCCCTCGCCACGGGACTCCGCTGCGCCACAGGGACCAGGACGGTTCGCTGTGACCTGCTACCGTTAGCCGACGGAGGTGACGGGAGCGTCGATGCTGCCGTCGCCTCCGGCTTCACCAGGCACACCTGCACCGTCACCGGACCCACCGGCCAGCCACGCCGCGCTGACATCGCATTCGACGGCACTACCGCCGTCGTCGAAGTCGCCAACACCTGCGGCATGGCGCTCCTGGAGAACAAAACACTGGAGCCACTGAACGCCTCCAGCCGCGGCTTCGGCGAAGCAATCCTGTTCGCACTAACCCTCAAACCCGCAAGGATCGTGCTGGCCTTGGGGGGCAGCGCCAGCACCGATGGAGGAATGGGGATGCTCACCGTCTTGGGCTACAGCTTCCTCGACGCCGACGAGCACCAACTCCGTGGCAGCGGCAGGACACTGACACAGATCCACACCATCCACCACACCCCACTTCCGGAACTGGACACCACAGAGCTGATCGTTGCCAGCGACGTCCACAACCCGCTGCTCGGCAACCAGGGGGCAGCTGCCGTCTTCGGACCCCAAAAAGGCGCCGGAACCGACGACGTCGCCACCCTCGATCGTGGACTCCAGCACCTCGTGGCCACACTGGCCGAAGCCGGAATACCCGGCGCGGCGGCGATGGCTGGGCACGAAGGCGCCGGCAGCGCCGGAGGAATCGGCTACGCCTGCCTGCTGCTCAGGGCCCGGCAGGTATCGGGCGCAGACTTCTTCCTGGACTTGCTGGACTTCAACACCCGCAAGGAAAACTGCGACATCGTCATCACCGGTGAAGGCAGCCTCGATGAGCAGACCCTAGCCGGAAAACTCCCTGCGGCCCTCGCCCGCCGCACAGGCAAACGACCAGTCATCGCCGTCGCCGGTCGATCACTGCTGTCCAAGGAGCAATGCTCTGAAATGTCCCTGACCTGTGTCTACACTCTGGCCGACTACACCAACAAGGACTCCTCAACAGATCCCGAACTTTCCGTCACCCTGCTGCACAAAATCGGAAGAGACATCGGAACAAACATCCTCTAACAATCCTCCGCAGCAAGAAGCAGAAACACCCTCCCGCGGTAGACCACCGAAACTGCCTTCCGAAGACAGGGTTTAGCCAACGCTGCGGCGTGAGCAGTCCCGAGGTTGTAGCCGCAACCATGGACGGGTTCTCCGGACTCAAGAGCGCAGCGGCAGAGGTATCCCAGACGCGATCCCGGTCATGGACCCACTCCACATCATCAACTTGGCTGGAGCAGCCTTGAACACCTGCCCGCCGACACGTTCATCAGCAAAGCTGCAGGTATCGCCGACGCGCCGGGGGGTGTCCCTATGTTCTTTGTCAAGCGGTGGGGCAGAATTTCTTTCAAGGTTTCCTGGTTGCCGATTTTGGGCAGGGGGTAGTGGCTGGCGGTGCGTGCCCGCCAGCGGTTAGTTGATGGGATTTAGGCTGCCGTGGTTGCCGGTGCCTCGTAGAAGGTGCCGTCGCGGAGCATGGCGAACAGCACGTCGCAGCGGCGCCGGTTCGAGTCCGGCCCGGGGCACGCAAAAGGGCTTCTGACCTGCGGCTTTACCGTTTCAGCCTGGGCCGCGGAAAGGGCCAAATCACGCTTTACTCACGTAATTGAACGAAAAGTTGGTCACGCTTTTGGCCTGGACAGGGCCAACTAAAACGCCGGTTGACGTCACGTTTTTCAACCGGCGGGCAAGGAATCCGCGGGAATCCGCGGTTTTCCCGGACCCGAACGCCCGGGCACTATGGCCGCCAACTATTGGCCCTCCGATCGTCCTACTCACGGATTCGAACGACCTCAATGGTCCAGAAACTAGCCCGTCCCACCCCGAGCGAGCCGGCGCGGCAACTCCAGGCCTTCAGCTCACGTAATTCTGCAGTGTTGCCTTGAACCAACGGCCCAGCGAACGAAGACGGCTGCCCATTTCAGCCCGCCCCTCTTCCGCTCGGTTCTTCCGCTCGGCCAGACTGCCAACTCGTTCCGTAAGGGGAACCCTCAACGGGCGGTGGCTTGGGTCGCTGTTTCGGTCTATGGCCAGTAGTTCAGAATGGCGGTTATTTTGCTGCGGGGTTTGGCGGTATCGGTGGTCTCAGGTGGGCGGGAGGCCTGCTCCTGAAAGGTACTTAGTGATCGTGTTGGTGAACATCTCTTCCGGTGTTTCGGAGTCGGGTTGCTCGGTGAGTGCGCCGACTAATAGCGGGTATTTCCCCGACTGCACTACGTCGGAGAGATATAGCAGGCGTGCGTTCTCCCCGTTGGGGGCGGCCTCGGGGCTATCGGCTGATGCGATCTCGTTTTGTACGAATGCCGAGGTGATGGCCGTCATCATGGCCACGGTCTGTAGCTTGGCGGGGCCGGGCAAGCCTACTGGCTTCAGTGCGGAGAGGGCACGCTCCAGATATGCCAGGGAGTTGGGGCCCATTGACGGCCGGGTTAGCAACAGAGGAGCAAGCCACGGGTGGCGGTGCATGATGGCGCGGCCTTGCCGGGCCAGATTCAACAGCTGGATCGATGGGGGTTCATCGGAGGCGGCCAGATCGTATTCCCCACTGACCGTGTCAACGATGAGCTCGATGAGTTCGTCGTGGGATTTCAGATACCGGTACAGGGAGGCCGCACCGGCCCCGATGCCGGCAGCCACCCGCCGAATCGATACTGCCGTCAGACCGCCCCGGTCGGCGATCTCGATCGCTACCGCGGCAATTCCTGCACGCGAATGCTCTGGTTTCGGCCCGGTGCCAGAACGTTCCGGCCGCAGCCAGAAGTTTACTCGGTCTTGAGAAGACATGCCCGTTCCGCCTTTCGTCCGATCACCCTGGTTAGGTTCTGTAACCATTTCACTATATTCTTAACTGCGAACACTGATCGCAATTAACTGGAATTGAGGAGTGGCATGCGAGTACTCATGGTTACACCAGGCACGCGCGGTGATGTCGCGCCGATGGCCGGACTCGGCAGCAAACTTCAAGCCTTGGGTTTTGACGTCTCGATTGCGGCGAATGCGGCCTATGAGTTGCTGGTCGCCACGGCCGGGTGTGAGTATCGGGAGCTGCCCGGGGATATGAGCCATCTGGTCAGCCCCGCCGCGCCCGGGAAGAAGGCTACGGGTGCGGATCTGCGCCGGTACATGAACGAGCTCGGTGACTACATGGAGCTGGCCGCCACGGGCACGCTGGCTGCAGCTGAGACTGGTGCCGACGTGATCCTAGCCAATGCGGTCGCCCCCTACGCGTACGACGTGGCCGAGGCCCTCGGCATCTCCGTCATCGGTGCGCACTTGCAGCCGACCGAACCCAGTCACGCATACCCGCCCGTGGTCCTGGGATCTGCCCGAAGCCTAGGTCCGGTCGGTAACAAGCTACTCGGGTCTCTAATTTCCGCTGGGAAAGCACCCTACGACGCTCCGAGCGCCCGCATTCGCCAAGTGCTCGGCCTATCCAAAAAGAGCCGGGCTGCCTCCGACCGGGCCCGCAGGAAAGCCAACAGCCTTGTTCTCCACGGCATCAGCCCCACAGTATTTCCGCGCCCGACGGATTGGCGATCAGGACTTACGATGGCAGGTTACTGGTGGTCGGACACTGCGCCGAGTTGGCAGCCACCTGCGGAACTGGTGGAATTTCTCGCCGACGGACCACCTCCGGTCTTCATCGGCTTCGGTAGCAGTGCAGCCCTGGACGCTGATTTCATGCTCGACGTCGCGCACCGTGCGGGGGTGCGTGCGGTGCTGCAGGGTGTTCAGGGTGTCTCTGGGTCGAATGCTCTTAGTATCGGAGACGTACCGCACGAATGGTTGTTCCCGCAAATGGCTGCGGTGGTCCACCATGCTGGAGCCGGGACCACCGCGGCAGGGCTGCGCGCCGGAGTTCCCACGGTGAGCGTACCGATATACACAGACCAACCGTTCTGGGCCGCACGGATCACGTCCCTCGGCGCCGGCCCACAACCCGTTCCCTATAAGAAACTCACCGCTGAGCGGCTGGCGGCGGCAATCACAGGGGCCATCACGACGCCGACATACTCTGCACGCGCAAGCCAACTCGCGGCAACTTTGGCAACCGAGGACGGCACCGCGCCCGTGGAAGCGGCTTTGCGGACCGCCGGCCGGCAGAAAGTGTGACTGCTGCCTTTTGGTTTACGGCTACATCGCCGCTTCGATTGACAGTAGTCGCAGCACGTTAGCCGAACCACCAGCGGGCACGAGCTTTCTGCTTTGCTCACGATGCTGGTGGCTTGAGCTGCTGGGCGAACATCAGAAGGATTCCGCTGGGACCGCGCAGGTATGTGAGCTTGTAGATATCCTCGTAGGTGGCCACGCCGCGAAGCGGGTAACAGCCGTGTTTTGCTGCAATCGCCAAAGCATCGTCGATGTCGTCGACGGAGAAGGCGACGCGGTGCATGCCGATCTCATTCGGGCGGGTGGGTTCGGTCTCGATCGCGTCCGGGTGCATGTACTCGAAGAACTCGAGGCGCCCGTGACCGTCCGGGGTCTGCAGCACCGCAATCTTGGCGTGATTTCCGTCGAGGCCGACGGCGGTGTCGGCCCACTCGCCGCTGACGGTGTCGCGGCCGAGGACGGTGAGGCCCAGGTCGGTGAAGAAGGAGATTGTAGCTTCGATGTCGCGAACGGCTATTCCGACGTTATCGAGTTTGATGGCCATGCGTTGAAAGCTACCAAGGCGGACCGACTAACTCCAGTTGCTTCGCGCACCAACTACCCGTAAGCGTGCCAGCGCTGCTGCGCGCCGTGGTGGTCGAAAGTTGTTGCCGGGTCGCCTGTGCTCCGGTCTTCACGTCGTGACCCGTCAACGGCGCCTCGTCTCACAGGGGAACCTCCTGCGGGACAGGATCATGCCGGTTCTTGTTGAAACAGTGCCGGGTACTCGAAGTTAGCCAGGTCCAGGGATATTGCCTCGTTCAAGTTGAACCAGCCGATGTCGTCGTGTTCATCCGGTGCCGCGTTAGCGACTTCCCCAGCCCAGTCGTCGACTCGCCACACATCAAGGACGAGGTAGGAGTTGCGTCGCGTATGAATGGCGCTGCCGGCTGGCGGGGTGACCGACACGTTTAGCTCTTCCTGAAGCTCTCGTACGAGTGCTTGGCGGCTGTCCTCGCCCGGTTCGAGGTGGCCGCTTGGAAGGTCCCAGACGTTGGGATTCGACGTTTTCGCCGATGACCGGTGTACGAGGAGAACAGGCCCATTGCGTACCAGCAACCCACATGCAACCTGATGCTTCAAGGGATTCTCCATGGGGTTGTTAGAGCGTACTAGCAGGTACGCCGACTTGTTGACTCACCCATGGTCCCGGCAGAGAACGTTCATTGGAAATCTGCATTCTCCCGATTTCGTTTTCAGAATTTCCAGACCTGACGGCGCCAAGTATTGATCCGCTGAGGATCGCAGTTATCTCCTTGCACCTGACCAAGTTGGGGCAGCTCGAGACCGGCGAACCGACAGGGTGCTTCGATGCAGGCCCAGCAGCCTCGGCTCCTCGATGGCACTGGCAACATCGCTGGGTTGCCGGTTGCTAGCATTAGGCCATGCGGACTGCTACAGCTATAGCCATCCTTGCTCTAGCAAGCTTGCTTCTGTGCTCGTGTTCGCCAGGCGGGGTGAGCATACCGCTGGGTTATGAACACCTTCCGCAATGTCCGCGAGAATTGTTTCAAGCGGAAGGTCTGCGCGATCTCGGAGAGCCCGGCTGCAATCTGCAAGGGTCATCTCTCGTTCTTCCAGATGGAACAACGTTAGGAATTGGCGAAGTAGGAGCAACCCAAAGCCAACAGTTCTTTTCCAGCGACGGGTCTCCAGGTCCTGAGTATCTGGTGGTGAATTGGGGCATTCCAGGCGTCGGAGTGAGCAAAATATCGGCCGAGGGAACCGTGACTTGGGCAACTAGCGATGCTGCACGAGACCTTCAAGAGCAACTGCGTCGACTCTAGTCCTTCACCCGTCCCAGACTGGGCAAGCGCCCGTTTACCAACCGGTTGTGGGACAGTCATTGACAGGGACCGTCAGCTGCAGGTTTTGTCCCCGAAGGAAATGATGGATCGCCTGGTAGTGGCCTCTCCTTGAACTTGCACGTTGAGTGGCATGCATCCAGAAGTCTGGTTCCTGAGGGCGAATCCGCCGACCCACCAGGAGCCCGCTGCATGATGGGAGGCGGGACAGCTCGTATATGTCACGGCCAAGTAGCCGGCTGGTGGTCCGGATTCCGTGACGATGCTAGCCCAGCTTCTTGCTTCCGGGGCTATGGATACCGTGACCGTGGCGTCCGGTGCGAGGTGGGTCCCGATCTTGGCAAAAATAATTCCGTCCACCGGGGCCGTTAGTGCTTGAGGATACCCATCGCGCAATCCTGGATACACCAGTGGCCCAAGGGCCAGGTCATCTGCTTGGACGGGGAGGGATTTTTCAATTGGACGTGACAACTTGCAGCCAACGGTTGTGTTCTCTCCTGGGAGGGCAGCAACTGTGACGGCCGAAGATGAGGGCTGGCTGGTCGATGGGGGCGTGGTCGGGGTCGATTGCGGGATGGTGCAGCCTGCCAGTGCGATCAGCAGGCCTGTCAGCGCCAGTACTCTGGAGCGTGACAGGGCCGTCTTCATGGCTCGAACTTTCAGGTCGGTGCCCGCGTAGGCCGGGTACAAGGTCGATGGGCGCATGATAGTCACCGTAGCCGAAGCAGTCATTCGTCACCAGAACGAGTGACTGCAAGCTTGCGGGAGCAATGAACCCAACACCATGATCTCGAACTGGACCAGGTGCAAATACCTCCCGAAAGGGTTGTCCCGTATAGACATTGGCAAAGTGTCCCGTAGGCCGGTCCCTCACCGGACAATACACCCGCTGACCTGCGCCTCGTTTGTGACTTTCGGCGGTAAATGGCGGGGTTTTTACAGCGGTATCTGTCGCATAGTTGCTGCCGGGAAGGAGTGGGCCACTGTGCGCCTATAGTCGCAGGGTAGGGCAGGTCCGGAGGTTATGCCGAGGGTGGGCTGAATGGTGCTTGTACAGCCGGGTTCTTGTTACTGGTGCTCCAGCTGGCGAGGAAGGCGAGTTGTTCCTGGGCGTGGCTGCCTGGTTCGGCGGTGTAGGCGATCAGGGTCAGTCCTTCGCCGGGCAGTTCGAGTGCGTCGCCGGTGAGTTCGATCTCGCCGACGAGGGGGTTGCGCATGGTTTTGCGGGCTGACCGGTGGAAGCGGACGTTGTGGCGGGCCCATCGGGTGGAGAAGTCGGTGCTGCCAGCAGCTAGGTCACCAATGAGGTTGTTCAGTGCACGGTCGCGCGGGTTACTGCCGGATTCGGTGCGCATTGCTGCCGCGAAGTCGTCGGCGAGGGTGTCCCAATCAACGAAGAATTCCTTGGAGCGCGGGTCCAGGAACATGAACCGGGCAAGGTTCATCGGAAGGGTCTCCGGGCTGAGGATGCCGGTGTAGAGGGCGAAGCACAGGTCGTTGGCGGCGACTATGTTCGTGCGGGCGTTCCGGACGTAGGCCGGTGTCCCGGTCATTCCGGCCAGGACTCTTTCGATGCTGGGGCGCACCTCCGCACGTGGCCGTCGGCCTCCGGACGCCGGGGAGGGTGTGGCGGCTTTTGCCAGGTCAAACAGGTGGGCGCGTTCTGCCTCATCGAGCTGCAGTGCACGGGCGAGGGAGTCGAGAACGGAGTCGGACACTCCCCGCAGGTTTCCGCGTTCGAGCCGGGCGTAGTACTCGGTACTGACACCGGTGAGCATGGCTACTTCCTCGCGCTTTAGTCCGGTAACGCGTCGTGTTCCGCCGTAGGCCATCAGCCCGGCCTGGGCCGGGGTGATGCGCGACCGTCGGCTCATGAGGAACTCGCGGACGTCGTTGGTGTTGTCCATGGCCTTTACGCTACCGCGGCCGTGCCTGGACTAACAGGAACTGCCAGTACACCGCACAACAGGCACTCCCACGCGTGTAACGGGACTGGTTGTCTTGAATGAGACCGCTTCCTCGCTTTGAAAGGACACCATGTCCGTCTCCACCGCCGGCCGCACTGCGGTTGCGGCCCGGCCCAGGGCGTCTTTGGCCGTTGCCATGCTCGGGTTCTTCGTCGTTGCCCTGGATGCCCAGATCGTCAACGTGGCCTTGCCTGGGATCCGCAGCGACCTCGGTGGTGGCTTGTCCGGGCTGCAGTGGGTCGTGACCGGTTACACGCTGATGTTTTCGGCCCTCCAGCTGTTCGCCGGGACCTTCTCCGACAGGGTTGGAGCGCGACGGGCCTATGGGCTGGGGATGATCGTCTTCGTTATCGCGTCCGCTGCCTGCGCGTTGAGTCCTGTCCTGCCAGCACTGATTGGCGCGCGCATTTTGCAGGGCATCGGAGCGGCGATGATCACCCCCGCGTCCCTGGCCCTGATCCGGGAGGCCTACCATGACGCCGCGGCCCGCGGCCGGGCGATTGTGTACTGGGGGCTGGGTGGTTCGGTCGCCGCCGCCGCAGGGCCGGTCCTGGGCGGGTTCCTGACCCAGATCGACTGGCGGCTGATCTTCTTCGTCAACTTGCCCGTGGGAGCCGCCGCGCTTTCGATCCTTTCCCGCGTTGCCCCCTCACCTCGCCGCCGGGCATCGTTTGACTGGGCCGGGCAGATCAGCGCCGTCCTCGGGTTGGCGGCCCTGACCTACGGCATCATCGAGGGCGCCGACGTCGGTTACAGCAACCCGGCCATCTTGCTCATGTTCGCCCTCGGCGTCGTGTCCGTTGCCGCCTTCATCATGACCCAAGCCAAGGGGCGTGATCCGATGATTCCGTTGGACTTGTTCCGGTCCCGTGCCGTATCTACTGCCTTGGTCATTGCTGTGGTCACGATGGGCGCGTTTTACGGCATCGTGTTCGTGCAAAGCCTGTACTTCCAGCAGGAACGGGGTGCTTCTGCTCTGGAAACCGGGCTGTTGTTCCTGCCGATGACTGCCCTGGTCGCCCTCCTGAACCCCTTGGTGGCCTGGCTCATGGCCAGGTACGGGCATGTGGCCATGATCGCGGGGGGCCAGCTGATCATGGTCATCGGGCTAGCCGGTCTCTGCATACTGCCGGCAGATGCGCCGGTCCTGCTCGTTGCAGCACTTATGGTGCCTGTCGGTGTGGGCGGCTCCTTCACGGTCCCGTCCATTGTTGCCCAGGTCATGGACAACGTCCCCACGGAACGGGCAGGCTCTGCGAGCGGGGTGGTCAACACCGCCCGCCAGGTCGGCGGGTCTCTGGGCGTGGCCATCTTCGGTGCCGTGCTCGCCAGCGGCGAGTTCATCACCGGGCTGCGTGCAAGCCTTGGCGCCACCGCAGCGGTGCTCATCTTCCTGGTTGTCGCATCCCTGGCGTTACAGCGCCGGCGGCACGCAACCTCCTAACCAAATCCGTCCACTTTAAAAACGACTATGAAAGGAGCCGGCATGCACCTGGCAGTTCCAGGCCCTACCTCCAAGGGTCCAACCGAAAAATTCACCGGCGACGTGTACTTGAACGCACTGCACCCGGGGGAGAGTCCCTCACGGTTGGTCGCCGCGATGATCCGATTCGCTCCCGCCGCCCGCACCCACTGGCACTCCCACCCCCTGGGCCAGACCCTGCACTGTACCGACGGCAAGGGACTGGTCGCCACCAGGGACGGGAAGGTCATCATCATGCGAGCCGGAGATACCGTGCACACCCCGCCCGGGGAGGACCACTGGCACGGCGCGACCCAAAACACCCTGATGTGCCACCTTGCCCTGGTCGAACACGACGACGGGCACACCGCGACCTGGTTTGAACCCGTCAGCGACCACGATTACCAGGTCGCCCACGCATCCACCATCCCCACGAACGAACAACGCTAAGGACAACCCATGAAGAACGTCACGCTCAACAACGGCATCGAAATGCCCATCCTCGGCTTCGGTGTCTTCCAGATCCCCGACGACGAAACCCAGGGCGCTGTCGAAGCAGCCCTCGCCGCCGGATACCGGCACCTGGACACCGCCGCGTCCTACGGCAACGAAGAAGCCGTCGGCGCCGCCATCAAAGCCAGCGGCATCAACCGCGAGGAACTTTTCATCACCACCAAACTCTGGATCCAGCACGCCCCCACCGGCAGCGTCTACGACGACACCAAACGCTCCTTCCAGAGCTCGCTGAACCGGTTGGGACTGGACTACCTGGACCTTTACCTGATCCACCAGCCGCTCGGGGACTACTACAGCGAATGGCGCGCCATGCAGGACCTGAACAAGGAAGGGGTGGCCCGGGCCATCGGTGTCTCCAACTTCCACCCGGACCGGCTCGTGGACCTGATCGACCATAACGAGATCGTCCCGGCTGTGAATCAGATCGAAACCCACGCGTTCCACCAGCGCTCCGCCGACCAGGAACTGATGCGTGAACGCGGCGTCCAGATCGAGTCCTGGGGACCGTTCGCCGAAGGCAAGAACAACCTCTTCACCGATCCCGTTCTCAGCTCCATCGCCGACGCCCACGGCAAGTCCGTGGCGCAGGTAGTACTGCGCTGGCTCATTCAGCGCGACGTCGTCGTCATCCCCAAGTCAGTCCGGCCCGAGCGGATGGCCCAGAACCTGGACGTCTTCGGCTTCACCCTCACCGATGAACAAATGACCAAGATCGCGGGCCTGGACACCGGTGCGAGCCTCTTCTTCGACCACCGCGACCCCGCCATGGTCAGCTGGCTCGGAAACCGCCGGTACAACTAACAGCCAGGCAAAAGCCGTTGGCCACCGACCCGTTGAGCGTCAGTCGGCGGTCCGCCCTTCGCGGGGCGGCCGCCGGCCTGACCGGCGCACTCCTGACCGCCGCGATAGCGGCCTGCACACCCCAAGGACAAGACACAATGCCCGCACCAGACACCACCCCCAGCCGCCGCACGCCGGCGCCAGGCGACGGCCACAGTGTCTTGCTCGCGTACTTCTCCAGGGCAGGTGAGAACTACTACTACGGCGCCCGCACTAACCTGGAGGTCGGCAACACCGAGGTCCTCGCTGGCATGATCAGCGCACTAATCCGCTGCGATATGCATCGTATAGAGGCGGCAGACCCATACCCGGACAGCTATGACGCCGCCGTCGCCCGGAACGTCCGCGAACAGAACCAGGACGCCCGTCCTCGGATCAGCAACCCCTTACCCGCCATTGGCCAGTACGACACCGTGATCCTGGCCAGCGGTATCTGGAACGTGAGGGCACCGATGATTATGGCCACCTTCACCGACAGCTACGACTTCGCCGGCAAAACCATCTACCCAGTCACCACCCATGCCATGAGCGGGTTGGGTAACACCGTCGGCGACTACAGCCGGTCCTGCCAGGGGGCAAGGATGGGGGAAGGCCTCGCGGTCAAAGGCGAAGAAGTCCGTGAGGCAGGATCGGACATCACGTCCTGGCTCCAGCGCACGGGACTGAGCCAGGCTCAATAATCACGCATCGGTGTTACGCCGGTGACCACAGGATCTTCAACCCCAACTTTTCCGATAGGACCGATCATGAGCGATTCACACCAGACCAGGGCCCAGCAACTTATCGGCGATTTCGCCCCGAAACTCGTCGAACTCACAGACGACGTCCTCTTCGGCGACGTCTGGGAACGGAAGGAACTCTCCCCGAGGGACCGCAGCCTCGTCACTGTCGCCAGCCTGGTCACCAGTGGCAGCACCGACCAGCTCCGCGGACACCTCGCCAGGGCACGGGCCAATGGACTGACAGAGACCGAACTCAAAGAAGCCATCATCCACCTGGCCTTCTACGCCGGATGGCCCAAAGCCATCTCTGCCATCACCCTAGCCAAAGCCGTCTTCGCCGAGGCCTAACAGCCACCGATAGACCGGCGTCCTTCAAATCCCTGTGTCCCGTTAAACAAAAGCTTTCCAAGACACCCGGACGTCGCGAAAACGGCCGAACAAAAGTGGCGACTTTCCGACACTCACTTTGTCTCGTAAACATGTCTTGCCAAAATTCGTCTCTCTTAGGTCTCTTCTAGCGGTTTGTGAGGCAGAATAGGTCTGTGAGACATCTCGGGTACACACGGGTCAGCACCAAGAGCCAAGACGCGCAGCTTCAGGTCGATGCGCTCGTCAAAGCGGGCGTCCAAGAGCGCGATATTTTCGCCGACGTCACTTCTGGCAGCCGGACCGCGATTTCGCGCCCGGGGATGAAGAAGCTCCTCGAGTACGCCAAGCCCGGGGATACCGTCGTCGTGTGGAGGGTCGATCGGCTCGGGCGGTCCCTTATCGACGTGTTGAACACGGTGAAGCTGCTGCGGGAGCGGGACGTACAGGTGAAGAGCATCTCGGACGGCATCGACCCATCGACGACGTCGGGCCGTCTGATGCTGAACATGCTCGCCACGCTTGCCGAATACGAACGCGAGTTGATCACCGAAAGAGTGAACGCTGGAATTACAGCCGCCCGAAAAGGCGGCACCCGGTTCGGCCGTCCCTTGTCAGATCCCGTCGTCGTCGCCGACAAGCTCAAGCTTGTCTCCGAAGCCAGGGCCAAGGGTCGGACCGCGGCGGATGCGGCGAAGCTCGTCGGGTGGAGCCGTGCCACGTTGTATCGCCACCAGCAGGCCCTCGCGGCGCGCGAGAGCACGACAGTGTAGGTGGGGTGTGGACGCGCTCGAGCGATGGCGTGTTCTTCGGCTGCATGTCGAAGACCAGATCCCGATCGCTGTCCTGGCGAGGGAGACCGGTATTTCGGCCCGAACGTTGCACCGGTGGCACCAGCTCTACCGGAATGGCGGCGACGCCGCCCTTGATCCTCGTCCCCGCGCCGACAAAGGTGTCCGGCGAACAGCCCCCGAGACGGTGGCGTTCATCGAGCGGTTGGCACTGACCCGTCCGCGCCCTGCCCTTGCGACGTTGCACCGCCTCGCCGTCGCCGACGCGCTGCAACGCGACCTCCCGACGCCAAGCTACGCGGTCATTCGGCAGATCGTTCGCGCCCTCGATCCGGCCCTGGTCACTCTCGCCCTCGAAGGTCCGGTGTCGTATCGGGACAAACACGAGCTTGTGTTCCGTCGCCGCGCCGAACGACCCAACCAGACGTGGCAGTCCGACCACACCGAACTCGACATCCTCATCGTCGGTGCCAATGGGAAACCTGACCGGCCCTGGCTGACCACCGTCATGGACGACTACTCCCGCTCCATTTGCGGGTACATGGTCTTCACCGGCGCCCCGTCAGCCTTGAACACGGCCCTCGCGTTGCGGCAGGCGATCTGGCGAAAGACCGACCCCGCCTGGGCGATGTGCGGGATCCCCGACATTCTTCACGTGGACCATGGCTCCGACTTCATCAGCCACCACCTCGAGCGCACCGCAATTGCTCTGCACATCAGGATCATCCATTCCACCGTCGGCCGGCCCCAGGGTCGCGGGAAGGTCGAGCGGTTCTTCGGCACAGTAAACACCGAACTCCTCAGCATCCTCCCCGGGCACCTCGGACCCGGTGCGCGCTCACCCGCCCCTGTGCTTGATCTGCCAGGTCTTGATCGTGCGGTCCGCGACTTTATCGCCACCTACAACGACCGGCCCCACAGCGAGTTAGGGATGTCGCCGCGGGACGCGTGGGTCGCTGATGGTTGGCTGCCCCGGATGCCGGAGAGTCTTGAGGAACTCGACGGGCTGCTCCTGACTGTTCCGAAGAACCGGGTCGTGCAACGCGACGGCATCCACTTCCAAGGCCAGCGCTACCTCTCTCCAACTCTCGCTTCGTTCGTCGGGCACACCATCACAATCCGGTATGACCCTCGCGATATCTCCGAGATCCGCGTCTACGACCGGGATGCCTTTGTCTGCACCGCTATCGACGAGGCCCACCCGAACCTTCGCCTCAGTCTCCGGGACATCGAAACGGCACGCCGTGCCCGACGCAAGCAACTGCGCCGAGTCATCAACGATCGGATTCCGACAGTCGTCACCCGCGATGAAGCTCGCACCCCGGAACCGACGAAGCGGCGGCCAAAGCTTCGCACCTACGAAGAGGACGAGTGATGAATCAAGCATTCATCGTCACCAAGGAACACCGACGCTTCACCGAGTTCGCGAATGCCGTCCGGAAGGAAAAGACCATCGGGATCTGCCACGGCGCGGCTGGCGTTGGGAAAACGAACTCCGCCCGCCGCTACGCCAACTGGGATGCCCTTGAGCCCTACATCAACGAGTGGGGGCCGAGGGGGATCACGATGCGAAGCACTACGCCCTCGCGAACCGATCCCGCACCGTCTTCTACACACCCGAAGTCCTCTGCCGACCCAAAGAACTCATGCACGACATCGAGCATTGGCAGTACAAAGTCGGGATCTGCGCCGACGAACACCTTAGCTCCCTCATGCCCGAGGCGAAGACGGTCAGGCGCAAGGACGTCACCCGGCTCGTTGAGCTCCTCATCGTCGACGAAGCCGAACGTCTCACTCCCACCGCCCTCGAACTCCTCCGAGACCGGCACGACCGCACTCATCTGGCAATGATCCTTATCGGCATGCCCGGCATAGACGAACGATTCCGCCACTACCCACAGCTCTACAGCCGACTAGGGTTCTCACACCGTTACCGCGCCCTCGGGAGAGAAGAGATCCTGTTCGTCCTAGACCGCCACTGGAAACGCCTTGGTAAAACCCTCGACCCAGAGGACTTCACCGACGCCCAAGCCATCGCCGCCATCGAGAGAATCACGCGCGGCAACTTCCGACTCCTCGAACGGCTCTTCCCCCAGATCAACCGGGTACTGAAGATCAACCAGCTCGACACCATCACCGACGACGTCGTTGAAGCTGCAGCAAGCATCCTCGTCATCGGCAATTAGCGACACCGAGCGATCACAGAACAACGCCACGGAGCGGTCAAATCCACACGCCTCGTTTTCGCCAGTCAATGAATGTCCCGTAAGACCCGCCCGCGATTAAGCCCGGTGATGGGAGGGTATACGGGACGGTATTTTCCAGGGCTTCGGTCGGGAGTTGGGCTCGGCAGGATGATCCCGTTCGCCGGGCCAGGCCGACTGGCACACGACGGTCCCATTTCCACTGTCGAATCGGAAGAAAGCACTCCAGCGCTTTCAAAGACTTAGGCGATTTGGATGCGTTCGTCGCCGAGCTCTACTTCGATACGGAGTGTGCCTCCGATCGCTTCAACATATTTGCGCAGGGTGTCGACCTGGGCCCGGTCAATGTCACCGTGCTCGATCCGGGACACCCGGTTCTGGGTGACATGCAGCCGCCCGGCAAGCTGGACCTGGGTCAGCTCGGACGCCTCACGCAGTTCACGCAGACGGTAGGCGCGAACCTCATCGAGCATGCGCTTCTTATGCCCCTCCACGACCGCCCGGTCGACGGGACGCTTCGCCAGCATCTCCTCAATCGACATTGCCATCACGGCTCTCCTTTCAAAGTCTTCAGGTGATCATCGAACAAGTCATCAGCAATCGGAATGTTCTTCGTGTACCACCTGGACCAGTTCCCGGCCTTGTCCCCAGCCACCAACAAGATCGCCTGTCGTTGCGGATCAAAAGCAAACAACACCCGCAGCTCCGACCGTCCGCTGGATCCTGGCCGCAGTTCCTTCATGTTCTTGTGCCGCGACCGAACAACAGTATCCACAAGCGGCCGGCCAAGCTGCGGCCCTCGCTCGGCCAACAACTCCAGGGCGGCAACCACTTGCACATAGGAATCCTCATCCAGACCGGACAGCCATGCCTCAACCAAACCCACATCAACGATCCACACCACCACCACCACCATACAACACCCAAGTCATACAACTCAAGAGGTGTATCCTGGCCGGCCCTCCGACAACCCTTCGGACCCGCCGCCACGAACTTATTCTCAAATCGTTTCCCGCGCCAAACCTCCGACCATTCGCAGCAAGGTCACGAAAATGCCCCCCATCCGGGCCGGCCGGAACACCAAATCGAAGCCCTGCCAGAGGCCAGAACACCCACTGAAGCCTTGATATTCCTGGTCATCTCTCCCCCGAAAACGCCACCAAGAATCAGAATTGACCGCCAAACCGGAAACTCTCCCGCACGAAATGAAACCGCGCCCCGAACAGCGCAAATTGTTGAAGGACGACAGCCCGCTCTCAACAACCGATGATATGCCGTCCCCCGTGCCGATGAACCTGCAAACGGCCACCAGATAGCAGCTACGGCGCCACGCTGCACGTCCATGTCACGTTTTACTCACGTTTTTGAACGACAACCAACCGCACATCATGGCATGTCAAAGGGGCACTGTCGTCCCGCACTCCCCCGAAAACAAGCGGTTTTTGGCATCGATTGGAGGCTGTTGGCATGAGGTTCCTGGGTTTCTCTTGGCCGCCGGTTCGAGTCCGGCCCGGGGCACCCAAAAGGGCCTCTCACCTGCGGTTTTACTGTTACTGCCAGGGCCCCGGGAGGGGCCAAATCACGCTTTACTCACGTTTTTGAACGAAAAGTTGGTCACGTTTTTGGCCTGTACAAGCCCAATTAAAACGCCGGTTGACGTCACGTTTTTCAACTGTCGGGCGAGAAATCCGCAAGAATCCGCGGTTTTCCCGGGCCCGGACGACGGGGACGATGGCTGCCAACTATTGGCCCTCCGTTCGTCCTACTGCCGGGACACAATGACTTGAAACAGAAGAAAACTTGCCAATATAACGGCATCCGGACCGCCGTCTTCGATCGTCCTGATCACCCAGACCGCCGCCGTCTGGAGGGCGGTCATCACGGTAGGAGGCACCACCTATCAGGCTGCAGGTTGTTCCAGGTGGGCCCACAGTTCATCGGTGGTGGGTGGGTTGGCTCCAGGGCGCCGGACGGTAATGGTGGCGGCCATGGAAGCGGTGCGGCCTACTTGCTCTAGTAAGGCGGGAGCGTAACCGACGGTGCCGCGGGTGAGCAGTCCCATGATCAGGGCCGCCGTGTAGGAGTCGCCGGCGCCGATGGTGTCTGCAACGGTGGATTGCACTGCTGGGATAGTGAGACGGGTAGCAGGTGTGGCCAGCAGTGAGCCTTGTGCGCCTTGGGTGATGACGGCCAGTCCGGCACCCAATCCCAAAAGGCGCGTGGCGATGTCATCGAGGTTCTTGTGGGGGTAGAGCCAGGTGGCGTCCTCGGTGCTGAGCTTCACGACGCCGGTGAGGTTGATGAGGTCTTCAAATATCGATAGTGCCTCGGCGTGGCTGCCGAGCAGAGCGGGCCTGATGTTGGGGTCGTAGGTGACGATGCAGTCGTGGTCGCGGTGTTGCATCAGTGTCTTGACAGCGCCGGCACCCGGTGCGAGGAAGGTCGCGATCGAGCCGGTGTGGAGCACCTTGGGAATGTAGGCCGGGGCGAGCGGTTTAGGGTCCCAGACGACGTCGAAGTCGTAGCAGGCGGACCCATCCTCGACCAGGGTTTCCGTGGCTGATGAAGTCCTTTCCAGGGAGTAGGCGCCCGGCAGTACCGTCACACCGGCACTGCGCAGGTGCAATTCAATGCCGGCACCCCTGCTGTCGTCGCCGAAGGCGGTCAGCAGCCCGGTGCTGACGCCCAGCCGGCCAAGACCATAGGCCACGTTTGCCGGAGATCCGCCCGGGTGCCCGCGCGTGCCGTCAGGGGTGACGACGACGTCGGTGAGGGCTTCGCCGATGACGATGACGTCCAGAATCCGGTTGGTGTCGCGCCGAGTCGTATTGAGGTAATTCATGGTCGGTCTCTCGTAGGAAGCTGATTGTGGGAGTGCCTAAGGTGCGTGAGTCCGCCGACCGTCACCGGGTCCGCGGACTCAGCCATCCAGGTCGGCTGCACTGATCATGCCGCCCGACTGCAGTCCTGTGGCGGCGGCATGTCTACCGAAGCGCTGGATGTGGATCCTGTCCGCCAGGGCAAACACGCGGGCGCCCGTTTGACACCTGAATGTTCTTGAGTTTCGAAAGCGTTGATCGTCACAGCTCCCCTCGATCGAAACCGGGAGCGCGCTATTGCGTCACTTTGAGTTCGTGAATCGTCAGGTCCCGGAACGTGGCGCTTCCTTCATTTGCGTAGAGGCGGATGCCACTATCACTTTCAAGCGGGAACACGCGGTGTGAGTGTACGACGCGCCCATCTCCGACGAACATCTCGACACTGGTGCGGTCGACGAGGATGCGCAACTTGAGTCGTCCCGTCGAGGTATCGAGCGGGGTTCGAGTTTCGCCGGCCGTCGGGTTGATCGTCGGACTCCGGTTCACGTAAGCGTAAGGGCTTCGCAGGACGGCACCGGCGGCGACATGCCTCCCGCCACCGGGTGCACGGCATAGCTCAAGACCTACGTTGTCAGGTGTGGCAGCGGGGTCCCACACGAGCTCGCAGGTCAGGTCGTAGGCGAGGGCGCGGACATCGAGGTCGCGAGTTCCCGCTACCACAACGTCGCCAAGGCTATGCGTGCGCGTTACGTAGTTCACAACCGCGGACGTCGGGGTGGAGGCGAGGTAATAGCCACCGTTACCCTGTTTCAGGCGGACGTCGCGCACGACCATGTCGTCACCGTTGTAGCCATCGGTCGCGAGGGTCGGCGTGTTGTGGGGGTAGTCCCAGAAGTTCGCCCAACCGATTGCCCGGCGAAGCGTGTCATCCTCCGCCCCCAACGCATTGTGATGGGGATAGGTAACTGCCCCGTAGAAGTCAAAACCATAGTCGAGCCATTCCGGCTCGGTGTGGTCGGGCGTGAAGGAACTGCCGTCGAAGGCGCCGGTCCAGTAGGCGTAGGTGGCCGGCAGCCCCCGGCCCTTGCCGTTGGCGCTGGTGCCCAGAACCCAATGGGCTGTGCCGTCGTCGGCCGTCATCCGGAAAATGTCCGGGCACTCCAGGAGACCGAGGTCGGTGTGCACGAACTCGCCCACCTGGGTCCAGGAATGGAGGTCCGGTGAGACGTAGAACCCGAGCTTGCTGCCTTCGGCGTTCGCCAGGAGCCAGCGCCCGCGTGCGGCGTCCCAGATGATCTTCGGGTCGCGGAAATCCTGAACGCCGGGATTCGGGAGCACGGGTGCCTCGCTGCCGGCCTTGAAACTGCGGCCGCCGTCGGTGGAGTACCAGAGGAACTGCGCCTGCTTGCCGTCTGGGGCCTGCGTGACGACGGCGATCACCGCACCTTTGCCGTATCCCGCCGTGTTCTGCTCATCGACCACGAGGCTCCCGGACCAGCAGTCACCGTTCGCGTTCGAGAACTTCGGGATGGCGACGCCCTGGTCACGGAAAGCCACATGATCCCGCGTAGTGGCCAGGCGCCACGACGTGCCTCCGCCACCTTCAATATAATCAGCGTTGTACAGGTAGTAGTACAAATATTCGCCGTTCACGAAAATGGGGCGTTGCGGGTCGTTCTTCCAGTTGTCCGGCACACTGAAGTGGTACTCCGGACGCTGGCGCCGACGCCCGCTGTCTGCGGTGGCAGCCGGTGCTGCCACCGCCTGCGTGGCCATCGCCGGGGCAACGAGACAGCTCAAGGCCGCGGCTCCTGCGCCGGCGACCATCAATCGTCTGCTGACTCCCGCGCCCGGGACGGCTGTGTCCTGTGTACTGAGTTCTTCTTTCATGCAACTCCTGCTTTCTTTCTCATCGTGATGCTGCCCGCTGAGGGCAGTGTGAAGGGTAGTTCGGGATAATGGAGCCTCAGGAAAACAAGCGCCGCTCGCCTTCGACGATCTCCCCCATGGTCCAGGGATCGAAGGCCGGCAGCCGCGCGGTTCCTGCGGCGGCCACCAGAGTCACGCATTCCCAGCCCAGAGCTGGGTACACGCGGGCGGCGAGCGGCTTGCCGTTCGCAAAGATTTCGACGGCGGACTGGTCCACCAGGACGTGCGGGCGCACGCGCCCGTCGGGCGTCGGAACCGGGGTCCCGCCGCCCACCAGCACGCGAGCCGGAGCCCTGGTGTGCTGGGAGTGCAGGCGTTCCATCTCGGGCGCGGTGGCGAAGGCCAGTGTTCCGTGGACTCGTGCTGAGAAAACCAGTAGATCAGGATCCCCGCCCGCGCCAAGGCTCGTTTCAGGCCCCAAAGCACCGCCGATCAGGATCGTGGGATGCGCCAAGGCTGTCACCGGTTTCTAGCCGCGGGCTGAGTCGCCCGAGTGGTTCGCTAGTTGGCCTAGTTCCAGCGAGGGTTCTTTCGGGGCGTATACATGCAGCTTTTCCAAGGTGGCCGTCCCGCCTATGGAATAGACGCTCACGCCGGTACTCTCATCGAGCGGGAAAATCAGTTCCGCCAATGACACCTCTCCGGGATGAGCGAATACTTCAACCGAACAGTGGTCAACCACCACGGCAAGCGTGTACATACCCCCGGTCGCGACAAGGGGTGCACTGTCTATCGACGGGAATGTGCCATGAAAATCAACCTGGCCGGAGGCCTGCCGGTCAATGCTGATCTGGCCCAGTGCCGGCGCGATGCCGATCCGGGTTCCTTCGTCAGTACCCTTGCGAACAATGAATCCGAATTCTGTGGCTGTCCCCGGAGCGAATTCTGCCTCGATCAGAAGCACGGGGCCATCCGCTTCTAGCGGATGGGTACCCTCGGGGATGGGGACGGCATCGGAATTGAGGAGCAGGGCGGGACCGAAATGGGTGCACATTTCTGGTGCCGGGCGTTGGATCAGCCGCGGCTGGCCATCAATGGTGGCTAGTTCCACCGCCCTGGGGAGTGCCATCTGGCTACGCCAAGGAACTGTGGGAGTCTCATTGGCATAATCCCAATTGTTCATCCACCCCACCATGATCCGTCGCCCATCGGGAACGTCATTGAACGAAACAGCCGCGTAGTAGTCCCGGCCCCAGTCCAGCCATTGATACTTCTCGAGCTGGCCTTGCGTGTCGGCACCCGTGTCGACGGTGGTTTCGGAGGTAAAAATTTTGCCATCAAAATGGCCAACGAAGTACTGGCCAGCCGACCCGCCGTTAGGCCCTCCCGGGTTCATATTTACACTCAACACCCATTTGACCGTAAGGCTGTCACCGTCCAAGGGCAGTGGGAACAAGTCTGGGCATTCCCAGATTCCTCCCGTCGCATTGGCGGGCCCGAAGCTGCTCAGGTACTGCCAAGCCTTCAAGTCCGCCGAACGGTAGAGAACCACTGTGTGCTCCACTGCCTCCACTGCCACCATGACCCAAAACGATTCGAGTCCGGAGTCATAGCGGAACACTTTGGGATCGCGGAAATCAGCCGAGTTCCGATTCAATACCGGGTTGTTGGCATACTTTTTCCAGGTGTAGCCGCCGTCAAGACTGTAGGCCAGCGATTGGGCCTGAAGGCCAGCGTGAGCCGAGGCTTTCGTGTAGGCACTTGTATAGATGGCGACCAACGGCGGCTGTAACGTGGCGCCCAAACCCGAGGTGTTGCGTGCGTCAAAAACAATGCTGCCGGAGAATATCTCTTCGTGCGCGTCGACCCCGATGGCTATGTCTTGCTCGGTCCACGTGAACAGATCTCTCGAGGTCGCATGACCCCATGACATGTTGCCCCAGGTCGACCCGAGTGGGTTGTTTTGATAGTAGAGGTGGTAAAGACCGCCATGGAATATTAGTCCGTTGGGATCATTGAGCCAGGTGTTTCGAGCGGTGTAGTGGAGTACCGGACGGATGGTGTCGACCGCTGTATGTTGCGTATTCATGGTGAGGTCTCAATTCGCGCCGTGCGCGTTGGTGCCCAGGCAGGTAGTTGTGGATGCCTAAGCAGGTAAATGGGTGTGCGGGACGGGGCTCTCGGTTACCCGGCGGAAGGATAGTCCAAGGCCCAATGGGAGTCGGTGAGTTGGACCCGCTGGCCGGGTCCGCTTGGTGACTTGTAGTGCTCTCCTGGGCCGGCTATGCGGGGAGCCCGATTCGCGCCCCTGGCGTCAGGAACAGCGGAGAGCAGAAGCTGCGTGTAGGGGTGGTGGGGGTTGGCCATCAATTCCAGGCTTTCGCCGCCTTCAACCAGCTCGCCGGCACACATGACCATGGTTTTATCGGCGATGTAGCGGGCGGAGGCAAGGTCGTGGGTGATGTACAGCATGGACACGCCGCGCTCATCGCGAAGCCTTCGCATCAGATTAAGGATGCCAATCCGGACGGAAACATCCAGCATCGAAGTGGGTTCATCTGCCAGGATGATTTCCGGTTCCGCGGCCAGGGCCCGTGCGATGGCCACGCGTTGACGCTGTCCGCCGGAGAGTTGGTGCGGGTAACGTTCAAGCATGGCTTCATCGAGCCCGACGGTGGCGATCAGTTCGCGAATTTTTGAGCGCAATGCGCTCTTTCCTGCGGGGCCTTGGTGCAGTAGGAGCGGCCGGGCCAGGAAATGCTCTATGCGGTGTGCTGGGTTGAGGGAGCCGAAGGGGTCTTGGAATACCATCTGCACTTTGCGCCGGTAGGCCATGGAGGCCTTGCGTTTCTGGGTGGTAAAGATATCTTCCCCGCCCACCCAGAGGGACCCGCTGGTGGGCTGCTCCAACCGGGCCAGTATCCGGGCAATGGTGCTTTTTCCACTGCCTGACTCCCCCACCAGAGCCGCAATCTCACCTTGGCCGATGTCGAACGAGACATTCTTGACTGCCGGGACCGTGGAACGGAATGGGAACGATCCATTGTCATAATCCTTGCTCAGATTTCGGACTTGAACCAGGGATTGGCCCTTTGCTCCCTGTACGGTTTCGAGACTGCCTGGGATGCTCATTGGGCGCGCCTTTCGGAGGGTACGACAAATTCCTGAACCAGCAGACACGCCGCATCATGGTTTTCGGCGGCCGGACGCAGAACAGGGTCCTGGATCCGACAGGAGGCCATCGCCAGCGGGCACCGCGGATGAAAGCTGCAACCAGACGGGCGCCCGGCCGACGACGGCGGCGCGTCCGGCAGTCCCAACAGTTCGGTCCGTGGACCGCTCAGCGGCGGGAAAGCGTTCATGAGTGCCATGGTGTATGGGTGCAAAGGATCATCGAGCAGAACGTTTGACGGTGCCACCTCCACCAATCGACCGGCATACATGACTGCCATGCGGTGCGAGAGCTCGACCATCAACGAGATGTCGTGGGTGATGAACAGAACCGAGAATCCCAACGACTGCTGGAGTTCTTTGATCTGCGCCATGATGTCTCGCTGGACCACCACGTCCAAGGCCGTGGTGGGCTCATCCATGATGAGCAGCGACGGGTTGAGCGCCAGCGCCATGGCAATGACGACGCGTTGGCGCATTCCGCCGGAGAGCTGATGCGGATAGGACTTGAGACGGTCTGCCTTGATATCCACCAGACCCAGTAGTTGGGCCGCGCGCTCTCGGGCTTCCTTCTTGGGCATTTTTTCATGGGTCGTGAAAACATCCATGATCTGCTCGCCGATGGTCATGACGGGGTTCATGGCGTTCATGGCACTTTGGAAGACCATGGACATGTCACGCCAGCGCGTCCGACGCAATTGCTCATCACTGAGCGTCAGCACATTGCGCTGGTTAAGCTCAATGGTTCCGCCGGTGATTTTGGCTGGTGATTGAAGCAAGCGCATGATGGCGTTGGCGATGGTGGATTTTCCACAGCCGGACTCACCGGCCAGTCCAAAGATTTCCCCGGCCCCGATGTCCAGGCAGACGCCGTCGACGGCGCTAACCGTTCCCAGGCCCGTCGTGTAACTGACGCTCAGGTCCCTGATGCTCAACACCGGTTTCAACGCCTCACGAGCGCCGACGTCGGGCCCGCCCTGCAAGATGGTGCTCATGGTTAGTCCTTCTTTTCTGCGCGCAGGCGAGGATTCGTGACCTCGTCAACGGCATAGTTGATCATGGCCAGGGCAAAGGCGATCAGTGCGATGGCCAGACCGGAGGGAATGAGAACCCACCAGGCACCGGTCATCATGGCGCCGTCGTTATTGGCCCAATACAGATTGGTTCCCCAGCTCACTGAAGAGGTGTCGCCAAGGCCCAGGAATTCCAGGCCAGCTTGGGCGCCGATGCCGTAGATGATGCAGCCCAGCAGGGTGCTCATGACGATCGAGGCCATGTTCGGCATGATCTCCCGGAACATGATGCGCCAGGTCTTTTCACCGGTGACAATGGCCGCAGCAACAAAGTCCTTGCCGCGAATCGAGAGCGCTTGGGACCGCAGTACACGTGCACTGCCGGCCCAGCCGGTAATGACAAGGACGATGACAACAGTGGCAGGGCCCGGCGGCAGAAACGCAGCGAGCACGACCAGCAGCGGCAGTCCTGGGATCAGGAGGAAAATGTTGGTCAACAGCGAGAGCAACTCATCAACTAACTTGCCGAAATAGGCCGAGGCAATGCCGACCAGGCAACCGATGAAGGTTGCGATGAGCCCCACCGTGAAGCCCACTGACAGTGAGCTGCGCGATCCCCACAAGGTCAACGCCAGGACGTCCTGGCCCTTCGCCGTGGTACCGAGCCAATGCTCCGATGACGGGGCGGCCGAGACGTCTGCGGTGAAGTTCGACGGGTTGCCGGGCGACAGCAACGGTGCCAGGACTGCCAGCAAGACAAAAAGGAACAGGATGGTCAATCCAAACAGTGCCTTTTTATTGGTGAGCAGGCCGTGGACCAGGCCGCCGCCGGTGACCCTGGCAAGGATGCTTCGTTTGGCAGGCGGCGGGGTCGCGTCGTCTCCTTGCGTGACGGTCTGTCTTTGTGACTGGGAAATTGACATGGCGGGGAGTCCTTAGCTGACCCGGACCCGTGGGTCCAGGCGTACGTAGATAATGTCGACGAGGAAGTTCGCAGCCAACACCGCGGTCGTAATGGTCAGGAAGATTCCCTGAGTCAGCGGATAATCCAGCGCCTGCACGGAATTCAGGAGCTGATAGCCGATGCCAGGGTAGGCAAAGACCGTCTCAGTCAGGAGAGCACCACCCACCACGAAGCCTAGGGACATGCCGAAGGAGGTGATCGAGGGCAACATGGCGTTTCGGGCCGCATAGTGGAACATGATCCGCCCTGAGCGCAACCCCTTGGCCCGGGCCATCGTGATGTAATCCTCGGCAGTCGTCGCAATCATGGTGTTACGCATGCCCAGCATCCATCCGCCAATGGAGACCAAAACGATTGTCAGCGCTGGCAACACAAGGTGATTCGCGACGTCTGCCACGTAACTGAAGCTAAACGAAGGTTCCACACCGTCGGCAAATGCGTGGTTGAGCGGGAACCAACCCAACACGATGCCAAACAGGTACAAGGCAGCCATGGCCAGCCAAAAGTACGGGAATGAACCTACAAAGACGAGCAACGGTGGGAATACCGAGTCAAGGAATCTTCCCCGCCTCCAGGCTGCAATGATGCCGAGCAAGTTTCCCAACACCACGGCAATGACCAGGGACGTGGCGCCCAGCAGTAGCGTCCACCCAATTTCGGAACTGATCACCGAGGAAACCGGCGTCGGGAAACGGGAAAGGGAAATACCCATGTTGCCTTGGAAAATATTTCCGATGTAGTCAAAGTACTGCTGCCATACTGGCTTGTCGGTCAAGCCGAAAAGCTGGCGCAGTGCTGCTATCTGGTCCGGACGCATTTGAGTCTGGACCTGTGCAAACATTCGACTGACCGGATCACCTGGCATCAGCCGCGGAAGAAAGAAGTTCAGGGTGATGCAGGCCCAGAAAGCGATCAGGTAGAACCCGAGCCTGCGCAGGAGAAATCTCATCGCGAGCCTGCTACTTCACTGGTTTGAGCGACGTCAACACCAAGGTCGTGGTGCTGGATCGTGCCGAAAGGGTTGCGTACGGATCGGCAGCGGTGGGCCAGCCGGTGAAGTTCTGCTCTGAGTACGCGCCCCACACAGGGCTCGGGAACAGGGGAATCGCCGGTGCCGTGGCATTGAAGCGGGCCTGCAGTTCGTTCACGATCGTCTTCTGCGCGGCCGGATCCGACGTTGCCGCCATCTGGTTCAGGAGGGTGGTGGCCTGGGCGTCACCGAAGCGGTGGTAGTCCTCATTGGCGGGTGTGCCAACAGGAACAACGCTGTCTTGCGACATCTCGCCACGGTAGAACTCGTACGGGGTCGTCGCGTCGTTCGTCCACACGATTCCGGTATCGAAGGTGCCCTTGGAATAGCCGTCAACCACCTGTGACCAGTCCGGTGAGCTGACAGTCAGCTGGACACCGATTGCCTGCATGTTCTTGGCAATCACCTGTGCCACGGAAATCCAGTCAGAAGATGCCGATCCCACGGAAATCGAGAACGCGAAGGGCTTGCCCGACTTGAGGGTGCGGATGCCGTTGGCACCGCGCGGGTAACCGGCCGCGTCAAGCATCTTGTTAGCTTCAGCGACGTTGAGTTTCGTCCAGTCACAGCTGTTGACAATGGAAGCGTCTTTCCAGCTGGCGTAGCCGTCCGTCAGGCCCGTGCAGTCTGCGGGATGCGTGTAGCCGGACTCGCCCAAGGTTGCTACCTGGTTGCGGTCCACTGCCATGCTCAACGCCTTGCGGACGTTCACGTCATTAAACGGCGCCTTGGTCGTGTTCAACTGCCACTGGATGGTGCCGCCGGTGGTGGGGTACCAGAACTTGCGGTGTGCCGGATCCTTGGCGACATAGCTCTTTTGGATCGAGGGAATGAACTGATCGCTCCAGTCGACATCGCCGTTTTCAAAGGCCAGGTTGGCACCGGAGTTGCCTGCGAAGGCCAGCATTTCAATCCCGCTGATCTGCTGCTTCTGCGGCTGCCAGTAGTTCGGGTTCTTATCCAGCTCATAGGACTGGGTCTGGAAATGCGAAACCTTCGTGTACGGGCCGGTTCCGACGGGGTTGGCGTTGGTGAACTTGGCCGGGTCGCTGACCTTGGACCAGACGTGTTCCGGCACAATGACCTGCGCGCCGATCTCGTACAACCCGGGTGAGTAGGCCTTGCTGAAATCAAAGCGCACAGTGGTCGGGTTGACCGCGCTTACTTTCGAGAGGTAGGAATAGCCGCCCTGGATCTTCTTGGCCAAGGTGAAGGTGCTGACAACGTCAGCCGCAGTCATGGGCTGGCCATCGGACCACTTGACATCGCTTCGCAACGTGAACGTCACGCCCTTGCCGTCGGGGTCAACGGTCCATGACTTGCCCAACCACGGGACAGCCTTGCCGGTCATGGGATTCACAATGAGCAGCGGCTCAAAGACTGCCTGATCGGTCATAGGCAACGCGGTGGGGGAAAATGGGTTGAAGTTGCTGGTGAAGGTGGCGGTGTCTTCGCGGGGGATGCGCAGAATCGCGTCGGACGTCTTGCCAACACTTGCCGTGTGGCCGCCACCGCAACCGGTGAGGGCCATTGCACCCAGCACGGCGGATGCGGCAAGGATGGACAGGGATGTGGAACGCTTATTTTTGGGCATGGGGTAGCTCAATTCGTCGTAGATCTGGATGAGGGCGTGAAAGGGTAGGGGTGTGTTGAAGTGTGGGGTTGTTTAGTGGGATCTGTGCGGCACGCCGACGGAACTCCGCTCAATGAGCGAACAACCAACGAGAGTCTCACGGGCCAGGCCGTTGTTCCCTGAGGCAATTTCTGCCAGGGACCTGACGCCAAAGGCAGCCATCTCTCGAAAGGGCAGCGCAACTGTGGTCAAGCTGGGGCGCAGATAGTTGGAAATGAGTTCTTGATTGTCGAAGCCAATCACGGAGACGTCTTCTCCAATGATCAACCCGCGTTCCTTAATGGCGTCATAGGCACCCATGGCCATGCGGTCTGTGGCACAGAAGATGGCCGTGGGCGGATCTGCGTCATTTAGAAGCGCGACGGCCGCCCGGTAACCCTGGTCGGCCTCACCGCCTGCATTGATAATGAGGCTTTCATCCAGGGCAATGCCCGATTGAGTCAGCGCGAGGATGTATCCCTCGCGTCGACCGATGGCGGCCGGAATTGTTGGATCCAGATTGATCATCCCGATCCGGCGGTGGCCGGCATCGATTAGTCTCATGGCGGCTGTGTGTCCGCCTGCTTTTTCATCCGGGGTGATGGACGGTAACTTGCCGTTCTGGTCAAAGCAGTGGACCAGAACGGCGGGGACCTCACTGATGGTATCGGGCAAATGTACGCCGCGGTGCCATGCCGTAGCGTAGATCAACCCAGCGACTCGGTGCTCAAGCATCATTTCGATCGCCTTGCGTTCCGATTTATCGCTCCCATCGGTGCTGGCAATCAGGAGCATTCGCCCTTCCTGAGCCGCTTGCTCCTGCGCACCTCGAACAATGTCCATCGCGTAGGGACCGGTGACGATTTCGGTGATCAGCCCATACAGCTTCGATTCCTTGGAAGCCAGGGCTCGGGCACTGGCGTTGGGCCGATACCCGAGTTCGGAGACTGCCTGCTGAACACGTAAACGAGTCTCATCTGAGATCCCAGCATCGGTGTTTCCACTCAGAACGAACGACACAGTGGTCCGCGAAACCCTGGCGTGGTTCGCCACATCCAACATGGTCACTCTGGTGCCCCGTGGCTCGTTCATCGTTGAAGAATCCGTTCGTTGACATCTACTGGACAAGCACACCATCTAACGCGCTTATCTAACGCGCGTTAGATGGTGTGAGATAAACCATAAAACACACTGGTGTGATGTGTCAATCATCTTGCGTCCCAATTACACTCACATCTCGGGCAATGGCGCACCCGGCATCTCTATGTCACTGCCCAACAGGCCAAAGACGCCGTTGAGACACACAAAAAACGACGAGAGATTGGTTCTGCCCATCCGATCGCCCCTCCCTGGATGATTGGTTCCAAGGGGTCAGTGGTCGCAGACTGTCCGTGAACGGCGGAAGGTCGGGGCAGTCCCGAGTGCACGCCTGGGGTCCTCACATCGACCCCTGTCATCCGACCCGATGTCCCGAAGCAAACGACGAAGCTTGCTTCGCTCCAGGATGTAGGAATTCTCGCTGAAGAAGTCCGAACCGCTGGCCCGCCTCTGACTCCCTCGACCCTCTCTGGGGGCTTCATAGGTCCCAAATTCGGCAGCCGGGACGTTTTCATCCCTTCAGTTGCCGGGCATCGGGTTCGAGGCGGTGCGCTACGAGTCCCGCAAGGCCGACAGGGTTGGAAACCTGCTCGTTGACGGGAACACGTACGCGGCCGGGCCCGCCTTCCACGGACGGAGGCTCACCGTGGGATTGGGGCATGAGACGGTGCAAATCCTTGATGAGCATTCCGCACCTGTGCGCACGTTTCCCCGCGTCTTCGGGAAACAGGCCGAGACGGTCTTCGACCCCGCCTCGTTGGTGCCGTTGCTGGTGAGCAAGCCCGGGGCGTGGTCCCATTCCCCGCTGCGGGCCCTGGTCACCGACCCGGTGCGTGACTGGCTGGATCAGGCAACACCAACCGGCCGGCGGCGCCTGCTCAACGCCGTGGATGCCGCCTGCCCGGCGGCAGGCTTCGACGCCGCGGTGGCCGCCGCCGACACCCTGATCCAGCGCGGGGACACCCCTGAGATGGCGATGCTGGGCATGCTGGCCCGCCGGCTGGCCAACGGCACCGAACCGGCCGCCGCGAACGTGGACTTGAGCGTCTACGACACCTTCACCACCCTGAACACGAGCACCGGAGAAGTAGCATGAGCGCCCCCACCATTCAGGACATCCTCGAAGCGGGCAAGCACGCCGCCCTGACCCGCAGCGTGTTGACCGAATGGGCCCAGAAGGGCACCCCGAAGCAACGTGAATACCTCCACGGAGTGCTGCTGGCCGAACACGAATCCCGGCAGGAATCACGGCGCCAGCGGCTGTTGAAATCCGCCCGGCTGCCGGCACTGAAGTCCCTCACGGGATTCGACTACAGCAGTGTCAGGTTCCCCGAGGACTACGGCCGCGGACCTCTCGAATCCCTGGATTTCATCACCAGGGCCCAGGACCTGGTCCTCTACGGGGAGGTGGGTACCGGCAAAACCCACATGGCCACCGCCTTGGTGGCGGCCGCCTGCCGGCAAGGCATCCCCGCCAGGTTCTTCACCACCTCCGCCCTGGTGATGATGCTGCGCCGCGCCAAGGACGAAGACCGACTGGACAAGGAGCTGGCCTCCCTGGCCAAGAACCAGCTTCTGGCCATTGACGAACTGGGCTACCTTCCGATCGACACCGAGGGGGCCCGACTTCTGTTTCAAGTCATCGCCGACGGCTATGAAAAACGCAGCCTGATCATCACGACAAATCTGGAGTATTGGCTATCCATGTGACTGCCGCGATGTCGGGGGCTGCGCGTATCGTGTCGCTCATGATCGATGTGCCAGTGGAGGGCCGGGATTTTCCGGGTTCGTTGCCCGAACTGCGGGCGTGGTTCCGATCGGACGCGGATTGTCTTGACTATCTGGATTGGCTGCGTTGGCCGGATGGGTTCGTTTGCCCGTGGTGTGCGGACGTCGGTGACTGGTCCACTGTGCCGGGCATGCACCGGTGCAGCGGTTGTGGACGCCGCGTGAGCGTGGGTGCGGGAACGGTTTTCGATCGCACCCGCACCCCGTTGGCCGTCTGGTTCGAGGCGGCATGGCTGATGATGGCGTCGAAGCAAGGGGTGTCGGCATTGACCCTGCAACGGGTTACGGAGCTTGGCAGCTACCAGAGTGCGTGGATGATGACGCACAAACTGCGATCGGTGATGCACCAGTCCGGGCGCGACCGGCTCAGTGGGCGGGTCGAGATGGACGAGACCTTCATCGGTGGAGACCGGCACGGCACATTCGGCCGCGGCGCCGCCGGAAAGACGCTTGTGGCCGGCGCCATTGAGCGCCCGGGCACGGGATTTGGCCGGGCCAGGCTGCAGATCATCCCCGACGCATCATCGGCAAGTCTGGCCGATTCCATCCGAACCCACGTGAGCCACGGGGCGACACTCATCACGGATGGGTGGCCCCCGTACCCACGAGCGGCGGCCGCCTCCGGCGTCTCCCTTGAGGTGCACAATGTCAAAGCATCAGGCCAACCCGCACACCTGTCTCTGCCGGGGGTGCACCTCTTGTTTTCCCTGTCGAAGCGGGTCCTTGAAGGCACCTATCAAGGCAGCGTGCAGCCCGAGCATCTCCAGGCGTACTTGGACGAGTTCGTGTTCCGTTTCAACCGACGCAAGTCACACACGAGGGGTTTGCTGTTCTTCCGATTGCTCGAATCAGCCGTTGCCGGCCCACCCGCCCCCTACACGAGCGTGGCCGTCATCCACCGTATGCCAAAGGACGTCCCCGTCCCGCCACGGACACCGCAAGCACTGCCGCGCACACTCGCCGGAACACCGCTCGATCGTCCCTGGCGAACCCCACAGGCCGCATAATCGCGGCAGTTACATGGATAGCCAATTCTGGAGTTTTCCCGCTGGTGAACCGTGTTCGGCGACGACAACATGGCCGCCGCCATCATCGACCGGCTAGTGCACCACGGGCGGCTCCTGCAGTTCCGCGGCGAGTCCTACAGAGTCAAAAATGCCCTCATGAAATAGGCACCAGCTGAAATGGACCAAAAACGAGCCAAGGTGGCCTAATTCTTAGCGCTGAAATGGCCTACTTCAACTTGACGAAACACAGTTGGACTGGTGCCTGACATGGATACGTCCGCGGTCGATGTGAACCAGGCGGACTATCTAACCAGGATTGCCATATCCAACTTTCTTGGCATCTGGAGATCGACGGCCCGCTACTTCGGCCTTGATGCGGGTATCGATTCTGAGGTGAAAAAAATCATGCCCTGGTTGGACGGTTTGCTTTAGGAACGACGTACTAGCGGCGTTTCTGTTCCAGAGCGTGTCCCCAGAGCGTTCCCACCACGGACGGGCACCACGTGGCTTTCATTGGCAAGCTATCGTCCCGTGGATACCTGGCTCTACTCACCCTTAGCGTACGATCTCATCGGTTTTCTGCGGTGCCCCCATCGGGGTCGTGATCCAGTGACGTTGCCAACTGTCGTGGCGGATCGGGCGACATCAGTGCCTTGCTGAACGCGTGTCGTCACTTGCGGGCGCTGGTCCTGGAACCGGCGGTGTGGGGCGGCTATTTCTGGTACACGGCCTTGAGGCCATTGGCGGAGCTCACCAGCGCGATGACTGAGGCGATGACGGCAACGAGGGCCACGATGATCACAGGGGTGACGCTGCCGAGCAGTGCGGCGTCGCGACCGAGGAATACTGCGATCACGCTGCACCCACACATGGCGGTCAACACAAAGGCAAGGCCGGCGCCGAGGAACACGGGTGCACGCAGCGTCGAAATCCCTGCGTCAAGTCGCCGCAGGCTCACGGTCGGCCCAACACCCAGGCAGCCAAGGAAGGCCACGAGCGCGAGCAACCAGGCAGTGAGGGCCCCGAACAGGCCGGGCGGATGCTGTGCGCCTTCAGGGCGGATCAACGTGAGCGCCAGGAACCCCACCGCCACAACGACCGCCAGGATTATCGCGGGAATGAGCGGGACGAGCACCCGCGTTGCTTGCGACCGCAGGGCGGGAAGGAGAACGCGGGCCACAATGAGGCACAGTCCAAGCAGTGCAATCACCCATCCGAGACAGAGGAGGACGCTCGCGGCATCCATTAGCCCCCTGACCGCTGCGACAGTGTCTGGCCCTGCCGGGTCCAGGAGCGCCTTGTTCAGCGCCGGGACGATCAGGAAAGCAGCGCACCACGCGATCCAAGTGGTCGAGACGGTCGCCTGCAGGCGCAAGCGTTTGCCGTCCGGGCCGTTGAAAGTCGGCCGGACCCATGCCCGGAGTGCGCCACCGAACAGGTCCGCCGTCGTACGCGCCGATGCGGGCATTTCCTCAACCAGGGCGGCCAGTTCGCCACCGTAACGGGCACGAAAGGAGGGCGGATAGGCGCGCAGTGCCAGTCTTGCCAGGGGACTCATGGCTGGGCCGTCTTCAACCGTGCCAGGCCGTGGGAGGCGAAACTGCTCATCGCCTTCAACCGCTCCGTCAGCAGCGCCGAGCCTGAGGCCGTGATCTCATAGGGGCGACGGCGGTCCTCGCCGGGAAGGGCGCGGACGTAACCGCGGGCTTCAAGTCGGGACAGGGCCGCGTACAGCGTGCCCGGACCAAGGGTGACCCCGGCGGATTCCTCGGTGTCCTGCACGATCGCATAGCCGTGTTTCGGGCCGGCCGCGAGGCTTCCGAGGATCAGCAGGGCAGGATCAGCCCACGCCACGTCTTGTTTGCGCCGAACCATCATTTACTCCGTCTGTCGTAGTACGTGAAACGATACTATACTGCCTCTCATGAGCAAACCACCCCGCACGACGTTCCTTTGGCCAATCCTTGCAGCCGCACTCGGCGCCCTCCTGGGTCTGATCGGCGCGCGCTACATCTTCGTGGGGTCCGCGCTGAGCCTGGTCCCGTGGGGGCTCGCTGCCCTCATTATCGGGTTGCTCTCCAAAACCTGGGCGACCGCCGCCAGCCGCAGTGCGCTCTTCGGGTTCTGCCTCGCAGGGACGTTCATGCTGGCGGGCTATCAAGGCACAGTCCCCGTGACGAACCATCTGATCCCCTTCGCCATCATTGGCCTCGTCGGCGCCCTCTGCGCCATCGCCGGTGCAACAGTCGGCCGGCTGGTCCGAACGAAGGTTCGCGCGCGGTCCTAACCTCGGTGTTTCATGAGCGTGTGTCAGGGTGGCGTCATTGAATCCTGAAAGGTGCCTCTGACGGTCATGAAACGCCGAGGCTAGGCGAGACTAACGTTGCCGCGGGTGACGTGTTCGATGGCGGCGACAGCTCGAGCATTGGTGAAATCGTCGGGATTGAGCACGCGGCCGAGATGTTTCCAAGGGCGGTCGCGGAAGACGAGGAGCTCTTCGTGGCGAGAGATCGGTAGCAACCTCGCCAACCGCGTCATCGTCGCGATGGTGTTGGTCGCCTCTCGCGACCCGGTCAGGCGCCGAACTGTCCAGTGAGGCGGCGGTGGAAGCCGGCGCTGCGCTCATCGAGTCCTTCAATGGTCACCGTGGCGCCATGGTCACGGTATTTCGTCTCGATGGAGTCGAGGGCGGCAACCGTTGAGGCGTCCCAGATCTGGGCCCGACTGAGATCAATGGACACGGAGGTCGGGTCGTCGGCGTAAGAGAAGTGCTCGACGAGGTCATTGCTGCTCCCGAAGAACAGCGGCCCCACCACCGCATAGTGGACACTTCCGCCGTCGCCTGCCAGGGTCCGGTCGATACTGATCACGTGGGCCACCCGACGGGCGAAGAGCACCATCGCGAGAATGACACCGACGATGACGCCGTAGGCGAGGTTGCTGGTGATGACCACGACGGCGACGGTAGCGCCCATGACGATCGTCTCCGGGACTGGCATCCGTTTCAGGGTAGACGGTTTTACGCTGTGCCAGTCCACGGTGGTGACAGCAACGACCATCATGACCGCGGCGAGGGCGACCATCGGGATCTGTCCCATGATCTCGCTGAGCCCTGTCACCAGGGCCAGCAGAAACACTCCGGCCACGATCGTGGAGATGCGGGTGCGGGCCCCGCCTGTCTTGACGTTCAGGACGGTCTGGCCGATCATCGCGCAGCCGGCGATGCCGCCGTAGAACCCGGCGAGGATGTTCGAGACGCCCAGGGCCCAGGACTCGCGGCCCTTGTGCGAGGGGGCGTCGGTGATCTCGTCGACGAGTTTCGCGGTGAGGAGGGTTTCCATGAGACCGACGAACGCGACGCTCAACGCGGTGGGCAAAACCAGCTGCAGGGTTGCCAGGTTCAGCGGGACGAGGAACGGGGTGATTCCGGGCATCTTCCCGGTGAGGGGGCCCTCGCCGGAGACGTTCGGAACGACGAGGTGGGCGATGATGACGATCGCCGTGACGACGACGATCGCAACCAAGGGCGACGGGATGACCTTGGTGAAACGGGGAAGGATGAAAATGATCACGAACGTCAGAGCAAACAAGACGTAGGCGAGCCAGGGGACGTTGAGAACGTGGGGTACCTGCGCCGTGAAAATGAGCACGCCCAGGGCGTTGACGAACCCGATCATTACCGACCGCGGGATGAACCGCATCAGACGGGCAAGACCGGCAAGGCCAAAGACGATCTGGATGACACCGGCCAGGATCACCGTCGGCAGAACGTACTGGACACCATGGCCGTGGACGAGAGGGGCGATAACGAGAGCGACGGATCCGGCCGCTGCGGTGATCACGCCCGGCCGCCCGCCAAGGACCGACATCGTCAAGGCCAGAACGATGGAGGCGACAAGGCTGACCATCGGGTCGACCCCGGCGACAATCGAGAACGAAATGACTTCCGGGACCAGGGCGAGGGTGGTGACCATGCCCGCGAGAACCTCGCGGGATAGCTGCTGCGGAGAGCGCAGAGCACCCAGGACGGTGATCGGGTGGCGGATAAGGCGCGGGCGTTCGGCAAGGGCCAAGGAATGACTCCAGGGGCTTGGCTCTCTCAGGAGAGCGGGTGAGTAATCTTTTGCGCGCCACGTTGCGCACGAGTCCAGCCCCGTCATGGAAGACAATGGGGTGGGAAGAGAAATGGGGATGCTGATTTTCGGTCGCCTAAACAACTCTACCCTAACGTGAGGGTTGAGTCGGAATGGGTGACGTGATGATGAAGGAAATGTCGGCTGAAGAAGTCGTGGCGACAATGCATATCGGCGAGCTGGCAGACCGTTCGCAGATGTCCTTGCGGACCATCCGCCACTATGACGAGGTCGGTCTGCTCAAGCCGTCCGGCCGCACGGAAGGAGGATTCCGCCTCTATACGGAACGCGACTTCACGCGCCTGCTCTTGATCCGCAGGATGAAGCCGCTGGGGTTCACGCTGGAGGCCATGTCCGATCTTCTTCGGGTTATCGACGAACTGGAAAAATCCGAACCCGGCGAAGGTGACGCCGATGTTCGCTCCCAGTTGAACGGATTTATCGAAGAGGCGGCGAAGCGTCGCGCCAAATTGGAGGAACAACTCGGCATGGCCGACGAGTTCCTGACACTACTGCGCGCTCAGTAGACGAGCCCGCGAACAAGTCTCCATCCAGGGGCGCCCCCTTTCAGGCGGCAGAGACATGGGCCGTTCAGTGCGGTAAAAGTGACCGCCAAGAAACGCGTGTACATTTTTCACCGGAGACAGTACTAGCCATAGCCAGGACGCGAATGCCGGCCTGGAAATATGGTCCCCCGCATCTCCCCTCGGCCGGTGCGCGCAGGCGGGAATCCTCCCGGGTTCGGCCGGGATACTCGGCAGCGGATTGGCTGTCGCAGCGTCCCTGGCCCACCTCGGCCGGCGCATGTTTGCTAGCTGCAACTTTAAACTGACCATAGACGGCATTTTGAAGTGACCGTTCGCGGCAGTGGTTTTGACCAGTTGTTCGCCGCCGTCGGCGGCGTGGCGTGCTGGGATTCCCTTGTCCATCCCTCGTGTCGATACGAGGAGAGCCCCTTCCTTCGGGGTGAAATGACGATGCCAATCGTTTCGATTTCACCCATGTTTGGAAGGAAGGGGCTTGTCGTGAAGTCTCCAGGAGAGTTCATGGAAATTTTAGCTGCTCTTGA